>CAINBK010000362.1:0-5675 GCA_903846615.1 uncultured Bacteroidota bacterium | reverse complement strand
CTTTTTCCAGAAATAAGTCGCAAAATCTCTCCCTCCTTTTCATCCTGTGCAACTTTTAACGAAAAATCATTAACCATTTTGGAGAGGAGCATTGATAAACCCTCAACCAAAAGTGGTTCTTTAATTAAAAACAAAGTTCTCATATGCTAAAAACACATATTAAAGTATTTGATATTTCTATCAAGATAAGCTTATTGAGTACTGTATATCAATTTGTTGCACATTTAATTATTTCTAATTTGATGCCAGTACATTTTGAGAATATGACTCGAATTTTATTAAGTGTATGCTTTTATAAACCAAATAAAAAGAAAAGAAGCAATAGGGTACATTTGTGCGCATGAGTAAATTGAATGTCAGGCTTGAGAAATCTTGGAAATCAGCTTTGAAGGAAGAATTTAATAAGCCTTATTTTATTCAGTTAGTTAATCATATCAAAACAGAAATTGAGCAGGGCAAATTAATTTATCCAAAAGGGAGTAATATTTTCAACGCTTTTAATAAAACCCCTCTCGAAAAAGTCAAGGTTGTGATTTTAGGTCAAGACCCCTACCATGGACCTAATCAGGCGCATGGCTTAAGTTTTTCAGTACAAAAAGGTATTCTATTTCCGCCATCGCTTCAAAATATTTTTAAAGAACTACAACGTGATACCGGCACCCCCTATCCTTCGCATGGCGATCTCTCCAGTTGGGCTCAACAGGGTGTCTTTTTGCTAAATGCTTCACTAACAGTTAGAGCAGCTGAGCCCATGAGTCATTCGCAAATTGGGTGGGCCATTTTTACTGATGCTGTCATTAGAACTATTTCAAAAGATTGCCCAAAGGTTGTATTTATGCTATGGGGGAAATTTGCGCAAGAAAAACAAACCCTAATTGATTCGTCAAAACACCTGATCTTAAAAGCTCCACACCCCTCCCCCCTATCTGCCCATCAAGGTTTTGTGGGATGTGGGCATTTCTCCGCTTGTAATCACTTCTTGGCAAAAAACGGAATAGACCCCATTAATTGGCATATTAACTAATTAAGAATGAAATTCCTAAAAAGCCTCTTGGGTAGAATATGGGCCTTGTGGGCATTATTGACATTTGTAGTGAGCTTTTTGATCATTTTACTTCCCTCGCTATTAACCGGTCTGTTGCCAGATCCCCAAGGGCAGGACCTATATATCAAAATTGCTCGAAAATGGATTCGCCTCTGGCTATTTATCATTGGTTGCAGATTAGTTATTAAGGGCGAACAGCATTTTGAAAGTGGGAAATCTTTTATAATTGCTTGCAACCACAATTCATTTATGGATCCTCCACTTTCATCCCCCTTTATACTTGGACCTAATAAAACAATTGCAAAATCAACATTCACCAAAGTCCCTCTATTTGGCTGGTACTATAAAAGAGGAGGCGTAATGGTCAACAGGAAAAGTGAAGAAAGCAGACGAAAAAGTTACGAAGAGATGAGAAAAGTATTGAAAGCTGGCATGCATATGTGCATCTATCCTGAGGGTACAAGAAACAGAACTGAAGCCCCATTAAAACCATTTTATAACGGAGCTTTTAAATTAGCGGTTGAGACGGGACACCCCATCATGCCCGCGATTCTTTTCAATACTAAAAAAGTACTCCCTCCCGGAAAATTTCTGTTTGGCTGGCCAGGTAAAATGGAAATCCACTTTTTGTCACCGATAGATCCAATGGGATTCACTGCTGAAGATTTGAAAAAAAACGTTTTCAACTGTATGAGCAAGTACTACTTGGATAATACCACTAGTACCCTGTAAAAAAGCGAGTTCTGTTGATACGAAGATCTTGCAGCAATCCTGCTTTTGGAGAAACAGTAAAATTAAATGAACGCGTAAAGCCAACTGGTATTACATTAATCGATAATTGCCAGCAATGAAGATCTCTGTTTACGGACAAAGTCAAATATTGTATATCGAGCTTTTTAACATCAACACTGGCACTACCGGATAATTTCCACTTTGGAGTTAAGTTAAAACTCCCATTAAGATTAAGCCCATTAGTAAACTCCGTTTCGTAGCCACTAAAATCAGGACGAAGTCTGCTATAAAAGGAAAGTGAGTAACTCAAGTTCAGTTGCCAATCGATATTAAAATCAACAAACTCATTTGGATTCTGCTGCATATATTCCAATAAACGTTGTTGATCTGCAGCCAACGCCGGGTCTTGCATGCGCTCCTCTTGTTGTTTTCGTTTTAATTCCTCCTTCTTTGGATCCTTGGGTTTGCTTTGGAGGTTGGTACCGATGGAAACACTACCGGCTGTGAATCTCCCCAAGCTGAATTTACCTCCCTGCCATGCAAGTTTATTAATCTCATTACCGGTTGCATCAACCTGGTATGGATTCAGCGTTGCTGTAGCATTGATATTAACTTTATCAAATAATGTAGTACGTACATAGAGTGGAATATCTCTAGATAACCTCATTGAATCACGCATAAGATCGTAGGATGCGTTGAAACCAAAGCCCTCCAATATCATTACTTTTTTAATGGCAGCCTTTCCCGTGTCCTTTTTAGAACGAAACTTCATTTCGAGGTTATTATCTATTCCAAACTGAATCGCACCCGATTGTCTGGTCGCTGCATTGAACAATACTTGACCTCCCATCTCATTGTAATATACTCCACGACCTGAGGCATCAACTTGAGTGAACCGAATGCGCGAACGGTTTAAATCAGGTGTGTAGGATAAAGCAAGTTGCGGTCGCATCACATGCCTTATAGCAATAACACGAGATTTTTTAAAAGAATACATCCCATAAATTGCTGTGTTAAACCCCAATGAAAAACTAGCACGTTGATCAATGAACATCCCTTTTTTATTGAATGTATCAACCTTGCTTAATGATTGATTCCATTGGTATTGAGTCAACCGCTGCAGCCATACTTGATTGTAGCTAATACCAGGGGAAATAATCAACCTTCCACCTAGTACCGGGGGCAAGGAAAGTGTGATGGGTATTGCATGATTGGCTCCCCACTCTGCTGTATCCAGTAAAAATTGAAGGAAGGGCTTCACTCCATTTTTTCCGTAAGACACCGTATCATAAAAACCAATATTATTATAAAAATTACCCGTATAGCCAATTCCCAATTTTTCGTACCATTTCGCTGATCCCACTCCCTCCTTGCGTTGAAAGGGGAAAATGGTATTAACCGTAAAGGCTCCGTTTGGCAAACTTAGATTGATCAATCCAAGATTGTTATTCTGAGAATGAGTTGCACTAAGAGAAAGATTATACGGCTTATTCTTCCAAGTTTTAGAGAAATTAATAGAGGATCCCATGATATTTTGAAAAGGTAAAATGACATTACCTGGAATACTTTGATTGTATTTGGTTGAACCCGCATTTACATTAGCGGAAAAGCTAACCCCCGGACGTGCACGACTGTCCACAGAATGACTCCAGGAAACGTTAAAGACTTTACTAGAAGTAAAATCAGGGTCACCTTTAAAATTTTGCTTGGATGAACGGAAATTAAAAGTAAGCCCGCCATTGAAACGGTATCGGGTTCTATAAGAAGCTACTAAACTGGTGGCCCACTCACCATATGAAAACAAATCAGCACCCAGTTTCATATCCCAATGATCATTTATCACCTTATAATATCCAATTTCTTGAAGCCCAATCCCCCGATTTTCGTCAGTAATAAAATTGGGCCTTAAAAGACCGGAATGTCTACCCTGGCTGAGTGGATAAAACCCAAAAGGAACATATACAGGAATTGGCACTCCTTCAAATTCAGGATGCGCAGGCCCAGAAACTGCAAGTTTCTGATTGATCACTTTCATTTTGCCTGCTACAAAAGAAAAATGAGGTTCATCGAGCAAGCAAGTGGTAAATCGTGCGGTGCTGATAAAAGTAGTGCTAGGATTGACCTTCTTTGCTTTTTCACCAATGACCAGCATCTCCCCTTGCTGCGTGTAAGTTTTGGAGGTGAGCCCAACCTGTGTTTTAAAATTATACCGAATGGTATCATTAGTCATTTCTGTTTCTCCAGTCTTGAATTTAGCCGCATCAAGCGTGTTACCAGTGCTATCTACCGAACGGGTAGCTAATACAATCTGTGTACGCTGATCAAGCTCTACCCTGGGAGCTTGTAAAACCATGTCCGCGTATACAGTCTTTGTTTTTCCATACAACAGCACTTTTTTTTGTGGCACTAATACAACCGCTGAGTCTTCGGCTTCATATTTGACTGGCGCATCCAGTGTATCAGTTGATTTTTTTATTTGAAACGAATCAACACGCTGCCGTAAAGTATCCGCACGAGAGGGTGAGGTATCTGTTGGCTGGACTGTTAAGGATCTGCGAAATGTTGGAGTAGTTTGCGCAAATAAAGGAGTTATGCACGCATGGGCATAAAATAAAGCGACGAAACAGATCCGCCAGTAGCAGCATTTTGGCTTAAATTTGTACATCTTAAAAGTGCAGCGGAGCAAATGTAACCTTTTATAGAATCGCGATTTGTCCGCCTCACTAAACAAAATGTGAATTTTACTTACTCCCAATATGACGCAACGTATTCTTCTTTTCTTTTTGATAACTGGCGGACTCCTTACTATTTCATCCTTTGTACGACCAACTACTACACAAACAAATCGCAAGAAAGTTATAGGAACGGTTATCATTGACCCTGGTCACGGAGGTAGTGATCATGGCGCCAAAGGTCGATTTAGTTATGAAAAAGATATTTGTCTAGCCGTTTCACTTAAACTTGGCGCTATAATATCAAAAGAATTTCCTGAACTAAGGGTGTTATATACGCGCACCACCGACACATATCCCGAGCTACATGACCGTGCAAAATTTGCGAATGAAAATAAGGGAGATCTGTATCTCTGTGTACACGTTAATGCAGCCCGTGGTAAAAGAGTTGCTGAAGTGGTAGGTTACAAAACAGTCACCTATTACACAGGAAAAGGCGCCAGTAGAAAGAAACGAACAAAAAGAGTACCCCAGTACAAATACACAAATCTCCCCAGTGAAGCAAAAGGTACTGAAACCTACATTTGGGGAGCGCATAGAAGCGAAGACAAGGAATTGGCCATTATCGAAAATGCCCCTATGCTTCAAGAAGAAAATTTTGAGAAAAACTATGGAGGCGTTGATGTGAATTCACCCGAATTCATTGCTATTTCCTTATTAAAAACCAAACAGTATTTCAAGAGAAGCGCAACACTGGCTGGCTTTATACAGGATGAATTTGCAAAAGTGGGAAGAGTAGACCGAGATGTACGGCAACGAGGAATTGGAATCTGGGTATTACAAGCCACGGCCATGCCAAGTGTTTTAGTAGAAACAGGCTTTATCTCTAACCCTGAGGAGGAAGATTATCTCAACAGCGAATCAGGCCAAGAGGAGCTTTCCGCATGCATGGTTAGAGGATTAAGAAGCTATTTAAGCTGGCTAGAGCAAAAGCAACAACCTGAAACATCTAGTATCACTACTCCCACTACAGCTAATACACGTTCATTTCTTGAAGCAGTAGAGGATAAACATAAATTGACCAAGAAATGAAAGTATCCAATGAAACAAAAGTTGGCGCCCTCACCATTATAGCATTGGCCTTGCTTTTTATTGGGTTTAATTATTTAAAGGGAAGAGATTTATTTGCTCCATCAAAAAAGATCTACGCTGTTTTTACAGACCTT
>CAINBK010000361.1:0-6032 GCA_903846615.1 uncultured Bacteroidota bacterium | reverse complement strand
AGGTGCTCTCGGATTTTTGTAGAACTAATGGTAATATCTTCCAATAATTGTCTTGGAATTTCTTTTAAGGCATAGCCATATTGAGAAGCTTTTTCAGCTAACAAGGCATAATCGCCTTGCCTATTTCTTCCAAACTGATGGTCGTGACCAATTATAATTGTATGTGGGCTGAATTGTGCCACCAGGAATTCCTGGATGTATTCATCTGCTGGCTGATTGGCAAACTTCTCAGTAAAGGGTACAACTACTAAGTGGTCGATACCTTCTTTTTCCAGCAGTTGTATTTTTTCGTTTAAGGTATTTAAAAGGCGAATTCCGAGAATAGCTGAGCTCACTACCTTTCTTGGATGTGGATCAAAAGTGATTAGTACCGACTCCCCGCCAATTGATTGTGCCGTATCCTTTAGCGCGTGTAAAATCTGTTTATGCCCATTATGAACACCATCGAATGTTCCGATGGTTATAACAGCTTTTTTGAAAGCAGGTAGCTGGCTGAATGCTTGGTGTACTTGCATTTGGCCTGCAAAGATAGTTCTAGTAGAGCAGTTGACCGAACCGTTAGGAATCTGTAAGTTTGCCACCTCATGTCACGCTACGCCAAACGGGGGGTATCCGCTCAAAAAGAAGAAGTTCATGCTGCAGTCAAGCACTTGAATCCAGGACTTTATCCGTATTCATTTTGCAAAATTTATCCAGACTTCCTTTGTAATGATAAGGACTGGGTTTCCATCATGCATGCGGATGGTGCTGGCACCAAATCGATTCTTGCTTACCTGTACTGGCGCGAAACGGGGGATCTTTCTGTCTGGAAGGGAGTGGCGCAGGATGCCATTGTAATGAATTTAGATGATCTTCTTTGTGTGGGTGTTACTTCCTCTCTTCTTTTTTCATCAACAATTGACAGAAATAAGAAACTAATACCTGGTGAAGTGTTGGCTGCAATTATTGAGGGCACCAGCTCTTTTTTTGATCAAATGAGCGAGTATGGAGTGGATATTCATTTTATGGGCGGCGAAACCGCTGATGTAGGCGATGTGGTACGAACTGTGGCGATCAACGGAACTATGACCGCTCGTTGGCCCAAAGCTAATCTGATTACTAACGAAGCAATCAAATCGGGAGATGTAATTGTTGGGTTAGCAGGATTTGGGAAAGCTAACTATGAAAATGCCTATAATAGTGGCATAGCTAGCAACGGTCTGACTAGTGCCCGTCATGATTTACTTAACCAGACCTATAAGCAACAGTTTCCGGAATCCTTGGATCCGTCAATGGAAATAGAAGTGGCATATACTGGCCCCTACACGCTCTCCAGCGAGGTTGTAGACCAGGGTAACCGCTATACGGTTGGAGAACTGTTACTGAGTCCTACGCGCACATTCGCCCCCGTCATTAAAAAGCTTCTTGAGGAGATTCCCCATGCAATTCATGGACTTATTCATTGCAGTGGTGGAGGACAAACAAAATGCTTAAAATACCTGCCCGGTTCTTTTAAAGTGGTCAAGGATAATCTCTTTACTCCACCCCCTGTTTTTAGGTTAATACAGGAAGCAAGTAAATCAGATTTAAGAGAAATGATGCAGGTTTTTAACATGGGTACCCGTCTGGAAATTTATACGGATATTAAGCAAGCCCAGTCTATTATTGATATAGCTGAATCTTTTGGTGTAGCTGCGCAGATAATTGGTCGCGTAGAAGAGGCTGCAAAAAAAGAACTCATTATTCAACATCAAAACGAGCAATTGGTATTTTGATACCCTCTTTTCTTTTCAGTAATTTGTAACAAATCTTTGTATGTCAGAAGCTATCATAGCGTTAAATAATGTCAATATCTATCAAGGTTCATCCCTGGTATTACAGGATGTGAACTTGACTGTAAATAAAGGAGAGTTTGTATACCTGGTTGGTAAAACCGGATCGGGTAAATCTAGCCTATTAAAAACACTGTATGGCGAACTCCCGCTTTCGGATGGTACCGGTACAGTGGCAGACTTTGACTTAAAAGAATTGGATTGGAAACGTGTTCCTTTTTTACGAAGAACCTTGGGTGTTGTTTTTCAGGATTTTCAATTGTTGACCGACAGAAATGTAAATGAAAATCTCAAATTTGTTTTAAAAGCAACGGGGTGGACAGACGAACGCTTGATGAATGAGAAGATCGCCGATGTGCTAGATAAAGTTGGGTTAAAGTCAAAGGGCTTTAAAATGCCTTTTGAATTGAGTGGGGGAGAACAACAGCGTATCGACATTGCTCGTGCACTACTAAATTCACCAAAACTGATCCTTGCTGATGAGCCAACCGGTAATTTGGATCCCGAAACATCGGATGAGATCATGAAGCTGCTCTTTCACATTAGCCGCGATTACAATACAGCAGTTGTGATGGCAACACATGACTACATAGTAGTGCAGAAGTTTCCTGCTCGAATGATTCGCACGGGGCAGGGAAGGGTAGAAGAACTTTCTTCTATTTCCATGTAAGCGCTAACGGCTCACTACATATTTATATTCTCCATTCCTTCACCCATGAGTTTAGTGCTCTTGCGTTTAAACAAATTGGGATCAAATTTTCCAAATCGCCAGTTGATGTTCAGGCGAAGAAGTTGTGGGTCTCTTCTTCTGAATACATCCTGAACAAATAAGGAAGAGGCGGAATAGATCTGTTGACGTCTCGTTCGTAAAATATCATTCATGTTGAGAGAGATGCTAGTCTGTTTATTTTTCCCAAGGTCAACTCGAATAGCGGCATCGATAAAGTAATTAGCTTTTTGGTAGCCTTGTGCAGCACTGGTTTGTCCCCACATACCACCCCACATACCACCGCCACCGCCGCCCCAACGTCCACCTCCACCACCACTACCTCCTGGAGGTAGTACGGATTTTGAGAGATACTCTCCTGAAAGCTGCAGCGTGAAATTCTTTGGTAGTTTGTAGATGTTATTCAGTTTTAATTGATAACTAACAAAAGGATCAATTGTGTTTTCAAGGCTGGAGGCAAGACGGATGGATGAAGTGAATAAGTTGAAGTTGCTCGTTAGATCCCATTGGTTATTAATTTTTGTCTTGGCTACTAATTCAGCGCCAGTAACATAGCTTAAATTGGCATTAATAAAAGTGTTGATCAACACTTCTTTTCCAGTTATGGGATTCAGTTCTTTGTCCTGGTATCTTGTGATCAGATTGTCGGTGTGTTTGAAGTAAAAAGATCCAAGTATATTATTCTTATTCTGAAATGTTTTTTGGTATGATAACTCAAATGAGTTGGTAAACTCTGGGAGTAGGCTGGGGTTGCCTCTGCTTAGATTCAAAGAGTCTGAGTAGTCTGTAAAGGGGAATAATTGGAAGAAATTTGGTCGATTGATTTTACGAGTATAATTCAGCTGTAATTCAGCGTTCTTCTTTAATTTATTACTAATAAAAATGCTGGGGAATAAGCTGATGGGGAACGCTATTGAAAACTTCTCATTTCGGTCAGGCAAGAAGCCTTCATACGCGGAGCTTTCAGCACGTAGCCCTAATTGGTATCCAAAATTATTGACCTGCTTAGAGAGGGTTGCATAGCCTGCAAAAACATTATCATTGCTGTTATAGTTAACCGACAAGCTCGGTATCTGCAAAGTGCCCGAAGCGGTTTTTATAAAGAAATTGTTGCGGTTATCTACCGTTCTCCACTGTCCACGTAATCCCGCCTCAATTTTTACTTTGTCGTTGAGAGGTCTTGTGTAATCGGTTTGAATAACCAGGCTGGTATTGTCTCCAGTTCCGGCCTGTATCTGATCCTGGATCTTTACAAAGGAACTAAGTGGGCTTGTATAATAAGCCGTTCGGATTTCATTATTATTTTCACTTTTACTGGTATTCTGTGTAAAATCGATGGACCATTCTTCTCCTGCACGGGGAAATAGATGTTTAAAGCTGGCGCTCAATCCTGTAAAATTGAATTCACTTGCCGAATTCGAGAAGCGGTCATTGTAAGAACGAGTTTGAGGAGTATAAAGAGAGTCAATCGTACTATAACTATCATTGGTAGGGGTAAATTTACCTCCGCCTTTGTTGACAGAGAAGGACAATGTATTTCTGTTATCTATGAAAAAATCGAACCCGCCTCGAAAAAACATAAAGTTTCCCTTGGAAATACTGCTGTCTTCCTGTTTTAAGAAAGTATTTGGGTTAGCAATTAATGTAGTCCGCTCAGTTGTACCTGCGCTAATAGATTTGCGCATGTTATAGTTCAAGCTTCCAAAAACGTTGATTTTATTTTGTCTCACATTTATATCTGCTCCGCCACCTACACGTGCTCTTGAATCAATATTGGTACGTAAATTACCGCTGTAGCCAACCCTTTTGTTCTTTTTGAGAATAATATTCAGAATACCCGCAGTCCCACCTGATGCATCAAATTTTGCAGAGGGATTTGTGATAATTTCAACACTTTCAATAGCGTCGGCTGGAATTTGATCGAGGCTTAATACAGTTGGTCTGCCATCAACAAATAACTGGGGTGCGTTATTTCGCATGGTTACATTTCCATCCAGGTCTACATTGATGGAGGGGACATTGCGCATGACGTCGACCGCAGTTCCTCCTGCTGAAACAATGTTGCGATCCACGCTAAATACTTTTCTGTCAATTCCAAGTTTTAATCCTCCTGTGCTTGCATTGATAGTGACATTTTCTAGCGTTTTCTCTGCAATATCAATCTTGATATTGCCTAGGTCCTTGTCCAATGCGGCAAGCATTGCCGTAAAATCCGTATTTCCTCCTGAGGGCATTTTGATATCAAATCCAACAGTTTGTTCAATAGTCTTGTAACCAACAACATTAATTCGAAGCTTATACTGTCCAAATGCAGCTATATTTTCTAATCTGAATTCTCCATTGGAGCGCGTTAACATACCTGCCACCACCACATCTTTTCTTTTTTTGGTTGCTGTGTCTAGTTTGTTTTGCAGTAGTTGTACAGATGCTAATTCGATGGGTTTTCCCGTAGTTGTCTCCAGCACTTTTCCATAAAAGCTTCCTGTGGGCATTTGTCTCCCATTTGCACCACCTCGATTCATGACGGAAGGTGGTTGAGCACTTGCAAGTTGGATAATAAAGAAACTAAAGAGGGAAATAAGTCGGATTAGCATGCTAATAATTTGATTATTAAACGAGTAAGTGTAAAATCTCTTGCGGATCAGGTTTGGTATTGCTATAAACGGTTGATAACGTTTATAGGTGGTCATTGTTCAATCTTATCCCTTCAAAATGGATAGTTTATTAAAAAAAACCTCGTCCGAAGACGAGGTAAAGGGTGGCTAACCGGGCTCGAACCGGCGACCCTCAGAACCACAATCTGATGCTCTAACCAACTGAGCTATAACCACCATATTTCCGATAACTCACAACATAGCGAAGTGGTTAAGGACTTGCAAAATTAGGTAAAAACCTGCTTTTCAAAAAAATAGGGCTCCTTTTTACTTTATTTTTGATACTCATGCATCCTTACATTAAATATTGGTTGAATATGAAGAGAATCAGCATTCTGGTGGTATTGGTCTTGGTTGGATCTTTTGTGACTACACAGTTACTGGGGAAGAGTAAAATGAACTTGCCTCCTGACCGCTATGAAAAGATTATGTTCTTGGTTGGCAGGATGTTGTCAGATGGGCATTACAGCCCACAGTCCATTGATAATGCTTTTTCCAAACGCGTATTTGAGCGTTATCTCTCTGAGTTAGATCCTGAGAAGAATATTTTCCTTAATGCGGATATAGAGTCATTACGTGTCTATGAAAATAAAATTGATGATGAATTGACGGGTGCTCCAATTCTATTTTTTAAAGAAGCTGGTAATTTATTTACGAAGCGTGTTCAAGAGGCAGAGCTTCTCTACCAAAAAATATTGGCAAGTCCTTTTGAATTTAATTCCACTGAAGAAGTGCTATTAGATCCAGATCAGATAGATTTTCCTCAAAACAATAACGAGCGAGAGAGTCGTTGGCGAAATAAACTAAAGTTTATGACGCTGGAAAGGTATGCTGAAGGTT
>CAINBK010000360.1:0-4554 GCA_903846615.1 uncultured Bacteroidota bacterium | reverse complement strand
TATCAAATCTTTTACGAAATATTGGATTGGCTGCCAAACGTGTCAATGTGGAAGTGAATAAAGCTGGGTTGGTGGATATACTCGGAGATGCAGGTATGGTTAATGTGCAAGGGGAGAAGGTTAAAAAGTTGGATGTTTTTGCAAATGATCAATTCATAAAGGTTTTGCAACACGGAATCAGTTGTGCTGGTATTGCCAGTGAAGAAATGGAGGAATTTGTTGCTTTTGATGACGAAAAGAGCATCCATTCTAAGTATGTCTGTTTATTTGATCCTCTTGATGGAAGCGGAAACATCGACGTGAATGTTTCTATCGGTACAATTTTTGGCGTATATCGTCGAGTTACACCCGTAGGCACAGTGGTCACTCGAGAGGATTTTTTACAAGCAGGAAGTCAGCAAGTTGCCGCAGGTTATGTTGTGTATGGTTCTTCTACGATGTTGGTTTATGCAACTCGTCGTGGGGTCAATGGATTTACGCTGGATCCTTCCATTGGGGAATGGACGCTTAGTCATCCGGATATCCGTTGCCCCGAACGCGGAAAAATTTACTCCGTAAATCATGGGAGTTATTTTGAATTTGAAAGAGGAGTGCAGGATTACATAACTGCATGCCAATCCAGACCAACTAAAGAGGGAGGTCCGCTACGACAGCGATATGTTGGAAGTATGGTCGCTGATGTACATCGTAATCTGATCAAAGGAGGCATATTTATGTATCCTGGGACCACCTCACGCCCGGAGGGTAAGCTTCGTCTTTTATATGAGTGTAATCCATTTGCTTTTATTGTTACCGTAGCGGGGGGCAGGGCTACTAATGGCCAAATTCGTACGTTGGATATTGTACCTAAATCACTACATGAACGTTGTCCTTTTTTTGTGGGCAGTGCAGGAATGATGGATGACTTGGAAAAAAAATTATCAAATGCCTGAATCAATTATTGAAGTAAAGAATCTTCAAAAGTCTTACGGAAATTTTGAGGCAGTACGCGGACTTAGTTTTACTATCTATCGAGGTGAAATATTTGGTTTACTGGGGCCTAACGGGGCTGGGAAATCTACCACGTTAGAAATAATCGAAACTTTGCGAGAGAAGTCAAGTGGGTCTGTTCAGGTTTGCGGTTATAGTATTGATACAGATGCAGAAGCTATCAAACGAGAGATAGGGGTGCAATTACAAAGCAGTGGTTATTACCCAGGATTAAACTTGACTCAATTGTTGGGTCTGTTTGCAGGTCTTTATAATACAACGATTGATCCATTGAAGATTCTTTCCTTAGTTAATTTAGAGGATAAGGCTTCGGCTAAAGTAAAAGAACTTAGTGGAGGCCAACGTCAACGTTTTTCAATTGCCACTACATTGGTTAACCGTCCAAAAGTTATTTTTCTGGATGAGCCAACTACAGGTCTTGATCCGCAGGCCCGTCGCAGTTTGTGGGAGTTAATCAGGACCATCCGAGCAGCGGGTACAACCGTAGTGCTCACAACGCATTATATGGATGAGGCTGAATATTTATGTGATCGAATCGCCATCATGGATCAGGGCAGATTAATTGCGCTGGATACTCCAGATGCATTAATTGATCAACTATTACAAAAAGGGTTTGAGCGAAAAAAGGATGTGAAGGCTGCCACACTCGAAGATGTTTTTATTGCGCTGACCGGGCATAAGTTGGAGCCTGTTCAATAAAACTACCTTGTCCAAAAGTTTCTGTCCACCTCTGCTACTAAAAATATACTGCCGCAAACTAGTATAAGGTCTTTAGCGGTTGCATTTTGTTTTGCCTCTTTGATGGCATCGTTGACATGGGCGTGTGTCGAGCCGATTATTCCTTTTTTACTAGCTAAGTATGCTAATTCCTCTGATGGCATAGCTCTAGGAAGCTGCGCTTGTGTAAAATAAAACTTTGCGTCCATCGGCAGTGAAGAAAGAACCCGCTCACAATCTTTGTCTTTGACCATGCCCATAATCAGGTGTAGTCTATCATAAGAAGTGTGCTTCAGTTGAAGAAGGACCTGCTCGATCCCCTCCGGATTATGTGCCACATCAACCACAAGTGCGGGGTTGCTGCTAATTTGTTCCCATCGGCCTAATAATCCTGTATTTTTCTTTGTATTTTTTATGCCACTGTAAATGGCTTCTTTTTCAATAGCAAAACCTGCAATAGTTAGTTGATCTATGGCTGCTAAAACCGTCAGCAAGTTATTGCACTGGTAAATTCCGCATAGATCAAGCTCAAAAGGTGCTTCATACGATGCTCCGTTTATTTTAACGTAGAGCCTTTCTTTATCCCAGTGATAGGAAGCAACCGATCGATTAGCGCTGGCCAATTCAAGGGGGGCCATTTCATTTTGTGCTTTGCTAAGAAAAACTGGCCAGGATTCTTCCTGCATTTTTCCGATCACAACAGGCACCTCTTTTTTTATAATACCCGCTTTTTCAAAAGCTATTTTTTCAAGGGTATCTCCCAATAATTGCATGTGGTCCCATCCGATATTCGTGATGATCGATAATTCAGGTGTGATAATGTTAGTGCTATCTAGCCTGCCGCCCAAACCTGTTTCAATAACGGCAAAATCAACCTTATGGTGGGAAAAATAATCAAAAGCCATCGCTACGGTCACCTCAAAAAAACTGGGACTGATTTTATCGATTAGGGGTTGAATTCGTTGTGTGAAATCGACTACTTCCTCTTTACTGATCATCTCCCCATTGATCCGTATCCGTTCCCTAAAATCATAAAGGTGAGGGGAGGTGTATAGCCCAGTTTTATATCCGGCAGCTTGTAAAATAGAGGCCAGCATATGGCTTACTGAGCCTTTTCCATTGGTCCCTGCAACGTGAATTGATTTGAAATTAAGGTGCGGATTATGCAGGGCATCACAGAGTGCAATAGTGTTATGGATGTCTTTCTTATAAGCCGCTTCTCCTATCCTGGTGAAGTACGGAAGCTTTTCGTATAGGAATTGCAACGTTTCTTGATAGTTCATGGGACGGCTAGCATTACTGCTAGTTGATTCTGAAATTAAATTGTACGGTCACCATTGATTCGTGATCGCTAGTATTAAAACGAATTTTTTCCAGATACTGGGCAATGGCTTGGCGGTATGCAGATCCTGTGGCCGTTGATCCTTTTGCAAAACTTACAAACCTTCCAATCCCTTCAGGTGAAACCGAAATGTTTACATAGAGGGTGGCTTTGTTCAGCTCTCCTTCAAACGCATAGCTCCGGGTAATTTTTCGATCCCCACGTGTTACACGAGGTCCAGTTCCAGTTCCAATACCCGTTCCGTTGCCACCTCCTGTACCTTCTCCTGATCCGCCACCTGAGCCATCTCCTTTCCCTGAACCCCATCCATTTCCTTTCCCTCCTGTTCTTTCAAAATCACTAATTCCGTCTCCTCCTTTATCAATACCACTGTTAGTTTTACCCATAACTGCTTTAGGTTGTGGGGGAGACGGGGGCTCAATATTTTTTTTAGGTTTAGTTTTTAGACTATTGGATGCTAGTGTTTTAGCGTTTTTATTTTTTGTAATGGAGCTGGAAACTTCCGATTCACTACTGCGCGGATCGATTTCATTGTTTTTAGAAGGTAATTGTTCGCCAGACTCTGGGGCGGAAACCGGTGCAGTGCCAGGTTGTTCAGGAGCAGCTAGGTCTTGACCACCTCCACCGCCGCCATCCTGAAATGGAGTTGGAGGATCTGGAGGCCAGTTTACTTCAACATCTACTCCTGCATCATTAACTTCCTTTTCAAAAGTGGGAAGTTTCCATTTTAGCAAAAAAAGAATACTAATAAATACAGCAAGTACAAATGCCGTATAACTGGCTGCTCTTCTTGAGTGGGTGTCTTGCTGTTTCAGCATATTCATGCGGTACTTGGCGAAAATAAGTTATACGCGAGAAAATTAATTAAATCAGTTATTAACGTCTGTTCATTAAAACGAACTGAATGGCAGGCTTGAGTAAAAGTTTTACTAAAATTTGGTTAAATAATCAATGAGCAAAATCTAATTGGAAATCCCCTTTGATTCTTTCGATCGGTGGATTGAAATATCCAAATTGTAAGGTTGGAAATTCTGCTTGCAATAGTTGTTGCATATTTTTAATTCCAATCGCATCTCCCGTTTCGGTTACATTAATTTTACCCAGGTACCAATCAGGATCAATATTGAAATTCCTCCACTGGATCATTTTCAAGTTAGTGTCACGGATTAGTTTTCTCAGTGCTTCCACCTCCTCAATTGAATCAGTCATTCCCGGAAAAACAAAGTAATTGATCGAGGTCCAGCCACCAAATGCACTTACTATTTTCAAACTTTCTACGATGTCTTCGAATTGATAGTTGTTTGGGCGATAATAAGCTGTGTAAATATTTTTTCTGGCTGAGTTAGTGCTAACCCGAATCGAATTGAGCCCGGCTTTACAGAGCGCGCGTACAGCATCTGGTTTAGACCCATTCGTATTAATATTGATACTTCCTTTGGTTGTGTGCTTTCTAATTTCAAGGATCGAATCCCGAATAGTTTCCCACATCAATAGCGGTTCGCCCT
>CAINBK010000359.1:0-3966 GCA_903846615.1 uncultured Bacteroidota bacterium | reverse complement strand
CCAATACAAAGTTGTTCCGTTCCATCCTCTGTTCTCCAAATAGGCAAGGGAGTTCCCCAATAGCGGCTACGACTGAGATTCCAGTCCACCATATTCTCCAACCAGTTTCCAAAACGCCCCTCTCCGGTGGATTTAGGTTTCCAGTTAATGGTTTTATTGAGTGCAACCATTTTATCGCGGATAGCAGTGGTGCGAATAAACCAGGCATCCAGTGGATAATATAAAATAGGTTTATCCGTGCGCCAGCAATGCGGATAACTGTGTTCGTATTTCTCTACACGAAAAGCGCGATTTTCTTTCTTCAGTTTTACAGAGATATCAATGTTTACATCAACATATCCGGATTGATTCTTGTAATCTTTTACATAGCGACCACTGAACTCTCCTACTCCCTCTACAAACTTTCCTTCACGATCTACCAACGTAAGAATCCCGATTCCGTATTTTTTACCGACTTTATAATCGTCTGCGCCAAAAGCTGGTGCGGTATGTACAATACCGGTTCCATCCTCGGTTGTAACAAATGAATCCAATAATACGCGAAATGGTTTTGCATCAGGTGTGATGGATTCAATTACTGCAGTTGAATTTGCTTCAAAGGGAAGTAATTGTTCGTAGACAGCCCCTTCCAATTGTGATCCCTGAAAACCTGTGATTATTTTCCAGGGGAAGATTTTTGTTTTTTCGTCAATGGCACTAAAATCACCATTCTCTCCTTCTGGTTTAAAATATTTTCCAACCAAAGCCGCTGCCAAGACCACATTCACCGGCAATTGCGTGTAGGGATTGATGGTTTGAACTAATACATACTCAATGTTTGCTCCCATAGTCAACCCCAAGTTGGAAGGAAGCGTCCAGGGAGTAGTGGTCCAAGCCATCAGGTATACTTCCGAAGAAGGCAACCCTTTAACAGCATCAAATAAAAAAGTAGCATGTCCTTGATTCAATAAATTAAATAACGCTACACAGCTGGTGTCTTTTACATCCTTGTAAGTTCCTGGTTGATTCAATTCATGCGAACTCAATCCCGTTCCAGCCGCGGGAGAATACGGTTGAATACTGACACTCTCATAGAGTAATCCCTTCTTGTATAATTCACTCAATAACCACCAGAGTGTTTCGATATACTCATTCTTGAATGTGATGTAAGGATCATTGAGGTCTACCCAATAACCCATCTTACGGGTAATATCATCCCACTTGTCTTTATAGCGGAGTACCGCTTCCCGACATTTCTTATTGTATTCTTCAACCGAAATTTTTACGCCAATATCTTCCTTAGTAATCCCTAATTCTTTTTCCACCCCCAACTCAATGGGCAAACCATGCGTATCCCAGCCTCCTTTTCTTTTTACTTGAAATCCTTGCATGGTTTTGTAGCGACATACCAGATCCTTGAGAGTTCGGGAAATAACGTGATGGATGCCTGGCATACCATTGGCGCTGGGCGGGCCTTCAAAAAAAACAAAGGAAGGGGCCCCTTCACGCAGGGACACACTTTTCTCAAAAGCCTGTTTTTCAGACCATTGCCTCAAAATCTCCTGCTCAATAGCAGGCAGATTAAGACCCGTAAATTCTTTGTATTTCACACTCATAAGCCCTCGAAGGGACCCTCACCCATAAGATGGAGTCAGCTTTTAAGTGTGCAAAGGTACCAACTCTTACTCAACGATAACAATGCCTTTGGCTGTTACGCGCACTTCTTTTTGAGGCTCTTTTATAGCATCAATTTCGGCCTGGGATTTTTTAGCATCCTCAGCATAGTGCTTAAGTTCGGCTACAGAAGTGGTTTTCATGATCACTTCCCCTTCAATAGCAACTGTTTTACCCTTGGCAGCAACGGGAAGGAAGAACGCGTAATCCTTCATTTTAACCATCACATCTTCTCCCTGGGGAACTTCTAGTTTTAACCAACAGCCTTTTTTAGGACATACGTCCGTTATCTTGGCCGTGAATTTTACATTGGTAAAATCATTTCCACCTTTCACTTTCTTTACCACATCCACAAAAGACAGGGCATCAGAGGCGTTAATTTTTTCGCCATAAGTCTCACCAGGTTTTGCATCTCCGGCAGGAGGCTGCGCCATAGCAAGTGTTGTAAACCCGATGCAGATCAAACTTGATAAAAACTTTTTCATAGCACTTTGTATTAAGGGACCGTAAAGTTAGTCCAGTTTTGGTTTTTTAAGTTGAAAAGTCCGGGATAGATTAAATCCAAATCGCACCTGCCCCTTTCCCCATTGTCCTGTAGTTTCTGTGATATAGGCCCGCTCGTTCATCCCCGTGGCGTTGGTAACATGCAATTGGAAAACATGGCCGCCGGTTTCAATATCTAAGCCAATGGATAAAGGATTATAGTATCCAGTTTCAGGCATACCCACCAATATATGAGTGTAGTCCCAAGTCAGTGCCATACGCTTGGATAATTTCAAACGACCTCCCACTCCCAATGCATAAATATCGTTGGGATCGCTTGCTGCCTGGACCAAGTTTTTATGCACCATCGTGGGCATTAATTGAAGGGTGAAGCCCTCACTAAACTTTCGTCCCAGAATAGCCTGATTATAAAAAGCAAGACGGGAGGAGAAATAATTCTGTCGCGTTGGGTCGGCCCAGGGCAAACCGTCTACTGTAATACCAGAAACAAAAGCCAATGTTACGGGCGAACTCCAAGGTCCTTTTGATTGACGAATCGGCGCATATTTGATAAAGGCATCCACTTCTTTTTTAAATGTGCTGCGTCCAACACCAACCATTAAATTATGCAAGAGACCAAAATCAAAACTCATTCGCATACTAGCCTGATCAAGTCCAAAGAAATTTTTGTATCCCTGATCGAGCGTGCCAAACCGGTGTAGAATTCTAAAATCCATTGTACCCGGATTCAAAAACTCCATCGAGTGTGCGTTAATAACCCTTGGAGATTTGAACGCATATTTTATTCTTTCCTTTTTAGGTTTTTCTTCACCTAGCAGACTTAATAAATCGTCCTGTGCTTGAACACCAACAGAAAAAAATAAGAAGAGGAAAAGGGCAAGTAGTTTTGATTGCATCATGGTATAGTTTAACCGTACTTAACTCTTGAGCGGCTCTAGATTACAAGCCACTTCAATTTTAGCAGTTTTATTAACCTTATCGGCCACTACCCCAGGGATGGAAACTCCATAATCAGCAAGCTGCACCGCAAAACTTGCTGTTGCATTTACTTTGCCACCTTGCACTGTTAATTTACCTGGAGCTTCTACGTCTTTTGTTTGACCATGCAGGGTGAGCTTCCCTTTAACGGTCACTGCATAGGTTCCATCTTTGGAATAGCTAACGGCTGCATTGTTCGCCACAGCTCCTTTGAATTCTGCTTTTGGAAATTTATCACTCTCCAAATAGTTCTCGTTAAAATGCTCCTGCATCAAGGCGCGCTCAAACGTGAACCCTTTGATCAACACAGCAAATTGCATATTGCCATTGGCTGCATCCAAAACACAAGTAACCGTACGGTTAACGGCTTGGATATTTTCAGGAGAAGAAGGGGCCGTTGCATTAAAATCGATACGCCCGGTTTTAGTAAAAAACTTTTGTGCAGTGGCCAGGTTTGTTAAGCAAACACTCAGCAAGAAAATGAAAAGTGATTTTTTCATAGTGTAATTATTATTTTTTCAAAATTGTACAACGAACCAACGTAACATCAGAACCCAATAAAGGATCTGCCATAAAACCCGTGCAAACACCACGTATCGAAACAGCGCTTCCAGGCGCTAAACTTCTTGCTTGTTCATTGAAGATGCTATCCATGCTGCAACGAACGGAAGATAGAGAGCCGTCATCACCCATGGTAACTGTATACAATCCAGCATCATCTTGACTAACAGTACGTATAGCCCCCTCCACTTCAACTACCTTATCTAAGTATTGTTGATTAGCTTTTACTTCATTTTCCTCAAAGGCGCCAATTAAGGTGGCAGCGTTGGT
>CAINBK010000358.1:0-4698 GCA_903846615.1 uncultured Bacteroidota bacterium | reverse complement strand
TGAAACAGTATGCAATCAAAGCAACAGGTTCACAATACAATCTCAATGAATCTGTGGCACCAGGATTTCAAGTCTATCAAGCTCGAGTACGAGTAAAAAATCCTGACTATAACACCAGCATTGATGTGGCAGTTTTTGCAAAAAGTCCTGCCATGGCCAAGCTATTGTTGCAAGGACAGTACGGCAAAGACTCAGTGGTCAGCGGAATTACTAGGATTTCCTGAAAGGCAAAGTTGACCAAAAGATCATTTGTGATTATTTTGGTTCGCCTGTATACTTAGATATTGTAGCAAAAAGCGTGAATCAAGGTTGGCAGGCCGGGCTAAAATACTGCTGGTGAATCCGTTCTGATGTGTGACGGCAACCATTTCTTTTCCTCCGCAAAAGACTTCTATGCACTACCTCAAGCCACGACTTGAGATGCCTTGAAATGTTGCCCCCGTGGGTTTTACGTTTGCATAGTCGTACAGGTTGAGTGCAGCGTGAGCTGACTTAGATGCAATATGTCCATAGGAACAGATGACACCGAAGTTCCTTTAAAAATCGTAGTAGGTGGGGTAAGGTACAGAGCCCAGAGACATGCAATCCAAATACCTATTGTCACAAGTGTGGCTGAGCAACTCAGCGAATGTCTTGACACCCAGATAATCTGGGTGTCGTATGGCGTCACAATCTAGCGAAATATCTCACCGAGTTTGTTTCAAAACTAAGCGAGCTG
Source organism: uncultured Bacteroidota bacterium (assembly GCA_903846615.1). Taxonomy (GTDB): domain Bacteria; phylum Bacteroidota; class Bacteroidia; order Chitinophagales; family Chitinophagaceae; genus JJ008. The sequence continues at coordinate 3,980 of CAINBK010000358.1, read as the reverse complement.
AAGGCGAAGCTTGGATTGCGGTAACCGCAATCCCTTTATGTTGAGTATTATGAGTTAGAACGTCCTGAAATTAAAAAGCCCCGTTGGGGCTTTTTTTATAGCTGTATTCTAAAACAAACCCTCTTCAATCGGCCTTCAAAATCAAAAGGAGTAGTTGCACGTGTAATATCCTTAATAACAAAACTGCTCAAAGCCTCCTTATCCAAACTGAACCCTGTATAATTAGTACTGAAGAATAAAACACCGTCTGTAGACAACAATTGCATACAAGAGCGTATTAGATTCACATGATCTACTTGTATATCCAACACTTCATTCATTTTTTTACTATTACTAAATGTAGGCGGATCCATCACAATTAAATCGTAGCTATGGGGAGGTATTGTACTTAACCATTGCTTAACATCCGCTCTTTCAAATAGAAAAGAGGAACCTTCAAACCCATTGCTTAACATATTTCGTTTGGCCCAGTCGAGATACGTATTTGATAAATCGACGGTGGTCACTAAACTAGCTCCCCCGGCTGCAGCATAAACGGAAAAAGAACCAGTATAAGCAAACAGATTCAGCACACGCTTTTGTTTACTCTCTTCCCTTACTAACATCCTTGTGTCCCGATGATCAAGGAATAAGCCAGTGTCCAGATAATCGTCGAGATTTACCCAAAATAACAAGCCATTTTCTTCTACCTTAAAAAAACCAGCACCCTCCTCTCCTTCTAATTTCTGATACTGCCCCTGTCTCCCCAACTTGCGTTGACGAATTCTATGATGAATATTTTCTTCAGGAACTTGCAGAACATGACTTATGATCTGTAAAGAGGCCTGTAGCCAGGAAGCATGGTATTCCTCTTCCATCCCATGTCTTCTTTTATATTCTGCCAAACATACATGAATACCATACCGTTCTATGCAGAATGGAAACTCGGGAAGATCGTGATCATAAATTCGATACGCCATAACCCCCTTGCGTCGGGCCAATTTGCCTAAATGACGATTGACCTTCTCTAACCGGTTGCGAAACATTTCCAATTTAGCCTCAAACACCACTTAATTTTTAACGAATTTAGCGTATTGTATGTACGCAATTGTCGATATTGAAACTACAGGCTCCTATGCAGCAGCAAATGGGATCACGGAAATAGCTATCCATGTATTTGACGGAATAGAAGTAGTAGAGGTCTTTGAATCATTAGTGAACCCCTTACAACCCATTCCGCCCTTTATTCAACAAATGACAGGAATTACCAACCAGATGGTAGCTGCAGCTCCTCCTTTTACCACCATTGCCGAGCGAGTATACAATATCCTTCAAGGACAAATTTTTGTGGCACACAATGTTCAATTCGACTACTCCTTTGTAAAAGCACAACTCAAAGCAGCAGGTTTTGAACTAAACTGTTCAAAACTCTGTACCGTTCGTCTGAGCAGACAAATCCTTCCAGGCTATCCCTCTTACAGCTTGGGTAAACTATGCCGATCACTTGGTATTTCACTGGAGAATAGACACCGCGCTGGTGGAGATACAGCTGCCACCGTAGCACTCTTTAAAAAACTATTGCATGAAGACAAATCAAACCACATTGCAAAAAGTTTAAAACGAAACTCAAAAGAGTGGATACTCCCACCCCATGTAGCCCGCTCAGATTTTGATCGGCTCCCTACAAGACCAGGGGTCTATTATTTTCATGATAAAAAAGATAAAGTGGTGTATGTTGGAAAGGCCATCAATATCCGCTACCGCGTAAATAGCCATTTTAGTAATGATGCCCCCACTGCACAAAAACAAAAATTCATTAGAACAATTCACCGCATCACGTATCAGGAATGCGCCACTCCACTGATGGCAACCTTATTGGAATCGGCAGAAATTAAGCACCGATGGCCCCGCTTCAATGCAGCCCAGAAAAAAAGAGAGGAAGTGTTTTCCTTATTTGTGTTTGAGGATCAACACGGATATCAAAGAATTGCTGTTGATAGATTAAAGAAAAATGTACCCTCCATTTTGGAATTTTACAATATAGCCGAAGGACAAGCCCTGATCCGAAAAATGGCTAGAACACACGGACTATGTTTACGTCTTTGTTTTTTACAAGAAGCTGCAGGAGCCTGCACGGGTGAATTTGCTGCTACTTGCAAAGGAGCCTGTACTAGAAAAGAAACAGCAGCCCATTATAATCAACGAGTGAAATTAGCAGTAGAGGAATTAGTAGCTAATGGGAGTTTTTTAATCTTAGATAAGGGGCGAAATAACAAAGAGATGTCCTGCATACTCGTTGAAAAAGGCAGCTTCTATGGTATGGGATATGTTCCCGCTACCGATACTATTCAGGATAACCCCTCCTTAAAAAGTTTACTTACACCCTACCGCAACAATAGTACGATTCAAAAAACAATCCGCGTTTTCAAGGATAGCTTTCCAGATAAAATTATCCCCTTGTAGCTATTTTACGAGTCACTCCATTTAAACTCAGCAGAGCGGGGCATTAGCTCAAAAACAGATTGCGCTAGTGCAGGGGGAATTGTAAGTTTCCTAAGATGAAGATCAATAAAAGCCCCTTCAACCGTTAATCGAGCCGCCTCCGTATCAGGTGATTTCCAAATAGAGTGCTGAATGGTCCAACGAGAAAAGTCACGACGCGCCACTACTAATTGCAGGTCAATGGAAATTGAATCTCCCATCCTTATTTCTCGTCTGAAACGACACTCTTCCCTAAACAGAATGGGACCCATATTAAATTGATGATAGACCGACTCTGTCAATCCTTTCTCGTGCATGAAAGCTATACGACAAAGTGCAGCCCAATCGTAATATACAGAGTGCCTTACATGAAAGTTGGCATCAATATCAGCCCACCGGAGCTGAAGTGGAAATTTAAAAGAATCCATTTAGCAAAGGTAATTGCTTTATCCATGGCAGTAATTCAACCCGGAGCCATTACCTTTGCCTACACATTTTAATTATGAAAAAGATTCTATTTGCATTTGTATTACTCCACGGGGCTATTGCATTTGGACAAACCAAAAAGCCTTCGGTAGCAACGCCTGCTAAAAAAACAAGCCCAGCAACAGTAAAGCCTGTAGCTAGCAATCCTGCTGCCCCAATTCTAAAAACCGAAATTGATTCAGTCAGTTATGCCCTGGGCGTAAGCCTTGCAGCGTATTATCAATCCCAAGGGGTGACCAAGCTTAACGGAGCCTTATTGGGATCTGCTGTTAATGATTTGCTTAATGCACGTACAACCTTACTAGATAACAATATTTCAAATACCCTTTTAAACTCGTATATGACCCGTTTGCAAAGTGAAAAATCAAAACAAAACAAAGAAGCAGGAGAAAAATTCCTTGCAGAGAATAAAAAAAGAACAGGTGTAATTACAACAGAGAGCGGACTTCAATATGAAATTATTACCGCGGGCACAGGAGAAAGCCCAGCAGCAACTGATACAGTAACCTGTCATTACAGAGGCACGTTCATTGACGGAAGAGGTTTTGACAATTCTTATGACCGAGGACAACCGATTAGTTTTCCATTGAATGGAGTTATAAAAGGTTGGACAGAGGGCTTACAACTTATGAAAGTAGGCGGCAAGTACAAATTTTATATCCCTTTTCAACTTGGCTATGGCGAATATGACTATATGTCTATACCAGGTGGATCCGCATTGTTGTTTGAAGTAGAATTAATCGAAGTAAAAAGAAAAGGCTAATTACTACCCTTTCGATTGATCAATCACTTGATGCGCCCACCCCAACGCAATTTCAAATTGCTGCTCAGGGCTAAGGCTGGAATTATCTAATACTCGTGCATCAATTGCCTGTCGAAGCGGACTTTCAGCTCGATTTGCATCCAAATAATCGCGTTGCTCCAGATTTTCACGGACCATGGAAGCTGTTACCGTAGTATTTGTTGCTTGCATTTCGCTCAGTCTGCGTTGAACACGAATTTCCTTATCGGCTGTCATAAATATCTTTAATTCC
>CAINBK010000357.1:0-1768 GCA_903846615.1 uncultured Bacteroidota bacterium | reverse complement strand
CTTAGAATAGTGGCTCTTCCTAAAAAAGCTTCTTCTTTTAAACCAGCTGCCTTTTCAATGATGTCAGCCAGTTGCTGACCTTTTTGCCAAGCATAAACACCTGGCTTAAAAACAGCTCCTTTAATAGTGATCCGATTCAAATATTTGTTTACCAAAGAATCTACATATAAGCTATCCCCATTTTGTAAGGCGAAGGCACTAAACTGAGTTGCAGGGATATCAATTATTTCTTTTGCAAGTTTACCCAGGCGGGTACCGGTTACACGGCCTTGGTAGGCTCCTGCTTTAAACCCTCCTGCATATTGCAAGGCATTTGTAAAAGTTTCAGAGGGTTTTAATTCATAAATACCCTCTCGATTTAATAACCCAGCAACCTGAATTTGGTGCTCAGTGAAAGGAACTCGGATCAGATCATTATCCTGTAAAAAAATATTAGAAGACTGATCTCCCCTCATTAAGTAATCATATAAGTCAGCTGTGATAATTTTTTTATTACCCCGGATCAATTCAATATTTCTAAAGGAACCGTTTTCTAACGGCCCCCCCGTTGCATAGAGTGCATTGAAAAGGGTGGCCAATGATGGTAATGTAAGCGTTCCTGGTTTTTTGACCGCACCTACAACCGAGACATTAATGCTTCTTATATTACCGAGATTGATTTGCAATCGTGAGCCCCCTGAGGTTAATGAGGGGAGATATTTTGAAAGCCTTGATTTTAGCAAGTTGGCCACTTCCTCAATAGTAATCCCATTTACATTTACTAAACCGGCATAGCGGACATTAACAAACCCCTCTCTTGAAACCTGAGCTTTTTGAGAAAATACATTTGTGCCAAATACCTCTAATAATAATTCGTCCCCAGGACCCACCCGATAATTTAATGGAGTAGCAATACTTAGGTTGGGAGCAAATATGGGGGAGGCCTCCTGAAATAACTCAGCTCCAAAAACTTTTGAGGATGACTTCTTTTCTCTAGATTCTGTAGCCGTAGAGGGAGTAGTTAATTTCCTATCCTTAGAGACGGGATTTTCAAAGGTTGTGTTCCCTTCCGCCCCTTTAGTTTGCATCAACCCGCTTATTCTAGCACCTAAAGCTTGAATTTCGGTATCAGGCAGACCTCGTTGCTTAAGATCCTGTAGTACAGCTTGTTCAGATTGGCCTGAATTCTTTGCCTGTTGTGCAATTTGTGTTAATTGCTGATCAGAGATCTGGGATGATTTTATTTTGGAAAGGTCAGCGGGGAGCTGTGCCATCGAGTTGGCAGTAAGGATAAAAATAGCCCCAAACAGAAGAAGCAGATTGATTTTCATAGCATTCGGATATACCGGATGCTAAATTAAACCATATACTTTGAATGGAAAAAAGAGTTATTTTAGGTGGGAAATATCGGAATTCATGCAACCGAATGCCAATCAAGATAAGCCGCAAAAATTACCTTGGGTTAAGCCTGAAATCATTGAAATAAAGGTGAACCAAGAGGCCATCGAAGCCTATTACAGCAGACTCCTAGACGAAGAGAATTTTCACAAACTGGCAGATAGCGGAGGGGGGAACGGTTAGTTTTCTAATTAGAAATTAACAACCATTGAATCCTTGCTGATGTGCACGTTTTTGGCTCTTCCAGACACAGATACTGCCACCCCATTTATCACAAAAATGTATTGCTCCATTTTGACTGTAGTCTCGAGTTTTTTTGGCTGCTGATTCACTGAAGTTTGCATCACTTCGGCTTTAGCCAGTTTAGGCTTGCGTCCTCGTTTCTTGGGAG
>CAINBK010000356.1:0-1705 GCA_903846615.1 uncultured Bacteroidota bacterium | reverse complement strand
CCTACGCCTACGCCTACGCTTGCGCTTGCGCTTGCGCCTGCGCCTGCGCCTGCCTACGCCTACGCCTACACACTACACCATTTACCCATCATTGACTGCCTCCCTTATAAAGTAGGAGCAGATTTAAACGAGAATAGAAAAATACCAGCTACAGCAATTCCGGACAGCACAGTAATCATTTTTACATATAAGAAGGGAAATGAATTGGTGCGTTTTCCCGCTTCGCAATTTCCTGCTGATTTTTCAAGTCAAACCTATCAATATATTTCGCGGGAGGATAAAGTTATTCGCCCCGGAAAGGACATGGATCCGCCCATCAAAGGATTTGTTTTATCTGGTGAAACTGGGATTGATTCAACTAATTATATTTTACAATTGCCTGCTGCTTTATTAGTGATTACGGAACAGGCAAGTGAGCTAAACAGGAATTTATCTTCTCTTGAAAAGCTTCCTGCCAAAATAAATGATAATCCTATTCCTGTGTATGTGGTTACTTCGCAACCTACCCAAGTAAAACAGATACTTTCTACAACAAAATATAATGGCTGGCCAGTGTATAGCTGCGATTTAAAGGCAATTCAAACTGCAGCCCGAACAGACCCTACTATATACTACCTAGAAAAGGGGGTAGTAATCAGAAAAAAAGCGGCAAAAGATTTTTAATTGTTTTATTACTGAATGATCACCTCTCGAACAATCGGTGAGCCTATCCAGTCGTTTACCTTTTTCATGATTGTAGAACGCTGAAACTGCAACTCATTACGAAGTGGGCCCACTTGCGTGTGTATGAAAAGTTTATCGCCTTGTAAACGAACACTGTCAGTATACTTTGCTATTGTTTTGCCCACAATTGACTCCCAGGCATCCTGAATTTGCAAGGCTTGAAGTTGATCTCCTACGCGACTTTCCTTTAGGTAAAGCTGAAGCGCCTGCGCTAGTGAGTAAGTAGACATAACACAAAAATACAAGTATTAAATACTACAGATCTGATAAGGTAAATTTAGTTTTTGAAGATTGGCTTCTAACCGTGCTGAAGCGGTATCAGATATAAAAACTTGTGCTACCGTTTGCTGGCAAACAAGTTTAATCAAGTTGTAAACTCGAACTTCGTCAAGTTTTTCAAACAGATCGTCTAATAAGAGTAGCGGAGGAGTTTCACTCTTTTTTTCAAGTATGTGCAAAGCAGCCAATTTGAGTGCAAAAAGTAAACTTTTACGTTGTCCCTGGGATGCAATTGTTTTAAAAGGCTGTCCATCCATCATAAAAAGTAAATCATCGCGATGAGGGCCTTGTGTTGTGCGTTGTAGGATAATGTCCTTGGCCAAATGGGTGGTTAGTAGTTTTTCATAAGGAAAACTATCTAACTGACTTCGGAATTGAACAGTAATATCCTCGCTGGACTTCTCTAAATTAGTTGCGATAACCTTGTATAGCGATAAAATATTTGGGGTTAAATCTTCTAATATTTTCTTGCGGGATTCGTACAGATAATTTCCAGTTGGAATAATTTGTTGATCAATAGCTTCTAATACGGTGGAGTGATTATTTCTTTTTTCCGCTAATTCCTTCAACAATGCATTCCGCTGCTGAAGTAGCTTATTGTAAGTGATCAATTGACGTAGATATTCTGGGTTAATTTGTGCAATTAACTGATCTAGATAGGATCGTCTCTCTTTGCTTTCACCCGAGATGAGTATCGTGTCAT
>CAINBK010000355.1:0-11746 GCA_903846615.1 uncultured Bacteroidota bacterium | reverse complement strand
TGGTTATATTTTATGCTGATAAGATAACGGAGAGCATGCAGCGTACTATCGATGAAACTACCCGTCGTCGTCAAAAGCAAATGGCCTATAATCTAGCTCACAACATTACACCCACTACTATTCAAAAATCTACCCAAGAGGTATTTGCGCAAACATCAGTTTTAGATATTCTGGATGCCGGGGGAGATGCTAATGCTATGGCGGCACACACCTTGAAGCAACTTTCAGCAGTATTGGACGAACAAGTAGAGTACACATCCAAGGCTGAACTTGAAAAAGCAATTAAGAAAGTACGTAAGGAGATGGATAAAGCGGCCCATCGTCAGGATTATATGGAGGCGGCCAGTCTTCGGGATGAAGTATATAGGTTAGAGGCTCGTTTGAAAGAGTTATAGTTATCTTAGCACCATGGAGAAAAAGGTGTTTTTACTAGATGCTTTTGCGCTGGTTTTTCGCGCTTATTATGCGTTAATTCGCAGCCCACGGCTTACATCAACTGGGAAAAACACCAATGCGCAGTTTGGTTTTACCAATGCTTTATTGGAATTGATCAATAAGCAAAAGCCTTCTCACATGGCCGTTTGTTTTGATACGGCTGCTCCTACCGAAAGACATACAGATTTTGCCGATTATAAAGCTAATCGTCAGGAAACACCGGAAGATATCTTGGCTGCTGTGCCGGATATCAAACAAATTATAAAGGCCTTCAATATTCCAATTATCGAATGTGATGGATACGAAGCAGATGATGTGATTGGAACGCTGAGTAAGCAGGCAGAAAAAGCAGGTTACGCTGTTTATATGGTTACGCCTGATAAAGACTACGGTCAGTTGGTTTCTGAGCATATCAAAATCTACAAGCCTGCTTATGGAGGTAATGATGCTGAAGTGTTGGGTCCTGCAGAAGTTTGTGCTAAATGGAATATCAAAGACGTTAGCCAAGTTATTGATATGCTTGGTATGATGGGCGATGCCGTAGATAATATTCCGGGTATACCTGGGGTAGGGGAAAAAACGGCTGCAAAGTTTTTGCAGGAATATGGTTCGCTTGAAAATACTTTAGCTAATGCTGATCAGATCAAGGGAGCTATGGGAGAAAAAGTGCGAAAAGGAAAAGACCTGGCCATTCTTTCAAAAAAACTAGCTACGATTATTACCAGTGTTCCTGTTGAGTTTCATGAGGAGGATTTCAAGTTGAAAGATTGGAATAAGAATGAATTAAAAACTATTTTCTCTGAACTTGAATTTAGAACACTCGGTAAGCGTTTACTCGGTGAGGATTTTGTTCCACCACCGCCATCACGTTCGGTGGTAGAAAAAGAAATGCCACAAGGTGTTCAAACTGATTTATTCGGGAATATCATTGGGGGGAGTGCCCAGCCAGTCACTATTGCAGTCGATTCGAGTATTGATGTAAATGCAACTGATTCATACGAGCAAGATGATGAACTACCAACAGGGCCTGCTGATAAGAATATCCATAACACCCCTCACCATTATGAAGTAGTCGAGGGTGAAGTAGCAATTAAAAAACTAGTTCAACAGTTATCAGCGCATACTGAAATTTGTTTTGATACGGAAACAACTGGATTAGATGCTAACCTGGCAGAACTAGTTGGTTTAAGTTTTGCTGTTAAACCTGGTGAAGCTTGGTATGTGCCTTGTTCTGCAGATCGTGCCACTACTAAACAGTTACTTGCTTATTTTGATTCTTTATTTACGGATGCATCTAAATGCTGGATCGGACAGAATTGTAAATACGATCTTTTGATTTTAAAGTGGTATGGTATTGAATTAGCCGGTTCTTTATTTGATACGATGTTGGCTCATTACGTAATTGAGCCGGAAGGAAAACGAAGTATGGATCTGCTCAGTGAAAAATACCTGGGTTATGTTCCGGTTTCCATTGAGGAGTTAATTGGGAAAAAAGGAAAAGGACAACTGTCGATGCGAGATGTAGTTATCGACCAGATCAAAGAATATGCAGGTGAGGATGCCGATATTACACTCCAGTTAAAAGAAAAGTTTCTTCCACTCTTAAAAAAGAAAGAGGTTGAACGTGTGTTTAATCAAGTGGAATCTCCCTTGGTTAAAATTTTGACTGCTATGGAGTTTGAGGGCGTTAATGTAGATATAAACTTCTTAAAAGATTATTCTGTTGAATTAGAAAAGGAGGCCGATCGTGCAGAAAAAAATGTCTATGAAAAAGCAGGTGTCCGGTTTAATCTGGCTTCTCCAAAACAACTAGGGGAGGTACTCTTTGATAAATTACAGCTGGACCCTTCTGCCAAGAAAACAAAGACAGGGCAGTATCAAACCGGGGAAGATGTGTTGTTGAAGCTAGCCGCCAAGGGACATGAAATAGTGGCTGATATTTTAGCCTTTCGTCAGTTGACAAAACTAAAATCTACTTACGTTGATGCGCTTCCAGAATTGATCAACCCTAAAACAGGGCGTGTACATACTACCTATGGACAGGCGGTTGCAGTAACAGGTCGACTGGCTAGTAATAATCCTAATCTTCAGAATATTCCGGTTCGTACGGAGCGAGGCAGAGAAATCAGAAAAGCATTCATCCCTAGAGATAAAAATCATGTGTTGCTTTCTGCTGACTATTCGCAGATTGAATTACGTATAGTCGCCGCGATCAGTGGAGATACCAATATGTGTAATGCATTTAAAGAGGGGAAAGATATTCATACAGCGACTGCTGCACGAGTCTATAATATTTCTGAATCTGAGGTTACCAAAGAGATGCGCTATAAAGCAAAGAGTGTAAATTTTGGCATTATCTATGGGCAAGGGGCTTTTGGTTTGGCAGATAACTTAGGAATATCTCGTACGGAAGCAAAAGAAATTATCGCTAATTATAAACGCGAATTCCCCGGGATTCAGGAGTATATGGATAGTACTATTCGTTTTGCTAAAGAAAAAGGATTTGTAGAAACCTTGATGGGACGTAAACGCTGGTTACGGGATATTCATTCTTCTAACTTCACTGTTCGTGGATTTGCAGAGCGTAATGCAATCAACTCGCCTATACAAGGAACAGCTGCTGATATGATAAAGCTGGCGATGCAAAAAGTCTATCATGCAATAGAAGCAGCTGGTTTAAAAAGCAAAATGATCTTACAAGTACATGACGAATTGATCTTTGATGCTTTACGTTCCGAAGCTGCTACATTAAAGCCTTTGATTATAACTTCTATGCAAGATGCACTCGAACTGCCCAATGGAGTTCCAGTTATTGCAGAATGTGGTCAGGGCGAAAACTGGCTAGAAGCGCACTAAGCTAATAGGCGTTTAGTTACCTCCACCACGCCAATTGCCTCCACCGCCTCCACCTGCTCCAGCAGGACGTGCAGGACGCATCGATGGTAATATCTGATCTTTCCAGATTGTAAATTGTTCTGCGGTGAGCACTGCTTTTAAGATTTCTTCCTGTGCACCATTCCATTTTTGCATTTCCTCACGGAGTGCCTCGCGGTCCATACTCCCACCTCCATTCATCATCATATCTCTTACTTCCTGCATGCGGGCGTCCTGCTTTCTGTAAAGCACCGTTAGTGCCGTATCGATCATAGTTAACTTGACAGCTTCTAATTTGAATGCACTATCTAATTTTTGATGAATTACAGCTGCACGTTCAGCAGGCGTACGACGCTGGAAGCCACCGCCAGCGGGGGGTTGGGCAAATGAAATAGCAGCAGAGCTGATTAGGATCACAAGGAGGGTTATTTTTTTCATACTATTATTTTTAAAACAATTGGACGGACTTGGAAATATTTACTTTCGTTTCAATCAATCTTAAAGGTATGGATTTGGCTGTAGTCAAGTATCTTTGCACCCTTATCATTTTATAAAAAAATGGAGTATAATCAGTTAGTTGCCGTTAGTGGTTTGCCAGGCTTGTTTGAGCTGGTCAGTAGTAAAGCCGATGGAGGAATTGTTCGCTCCTTGGAGGACAGTAGTACACGTTTTGTTTCTACCCGTGTTCATCAGTTCTCTCACTTGGAGAGTATTGAAGTGTATACCATTCGGGAGAATGTTAATCTGGTGGAAGTATTTAAAGCCATGGAAAAAGCTTCAATTGCTTTGCCTGCAGAAAAAGATGCTGCGGCAGTAAAAAATTACTTTAAGCAAGTTTTCCCTGATATGGATTTTGAGCGGGTTTATGATAGTGATCGTCGTAAAATGGTCAAGTGGTTTACGCAGTTGAAAAATGCAAAAATTGAATTAAAGCTCTCTGAGGGAGCTGAGTAGATTGAGTAGTTACTATGTATTCTGCGGATATTCAGAAACTTCCCCGACAGTATTTGCCAGCTGATTTTACGCTGACAGATTGGAGTAGTCTAGCTCCCTTTTTTGAGGAGTTAGATGCACGCCCTTTATTATCGTTGGATCAATTAGAGCAATGGCTTCGGGATGTCAGTGAGTTAGAGTCTGTAATAAGCGAGGATGCTTGCTGGCGTCAGATCCGTATGACTTGTGATACGGAGAATAAATCACTGGAAGAATCCTTCAATTTTTTTATGTTGGAGATTCAACCACAGATACAACCGTGGTCTGATCGATTGAATCGAAAATTAATGGCTTGTCCGTTCATTTCATCGTTGGATGCTACGACCTACTTTACATTTTTACGCAGTATTCGTAAACAAATCGATCTTTTTCGGGAGTCTAATATTCCAGTGATTGCTGAATTAAATGTGTTGCAGCAACAATTTGGAGTGATTTCTGGTAAAATGTCCGTAACGGTCAAAGGGCAGGAATATACATTACAACAAGCGGCCTTATTTTTAGAAGATGAGGATCGCTCGGTGCGTGAGGAAGTTTATTTAAAAATTGCGGAGCGTCGCTTTCAGGATCAAGCAGCATTACACGAGCTGTTTGATCAATTACTGGAAAAAAGAAACCGCATTGCTTCACAAGCAAACTTTACCGATTACCGAGCCTATCGGTTTATGGAATTAGGTCGATTTGATTATGATCATACCACTTGTGAACAATTTCATGATGCGGTTCGTGATCATGTGATGCCTTTAGTTAATCAATTATATGAGCAGAAAAGAAAAAAATTAGGTGTTGACAAATTGCGCCCTTGGGATTTAGAAGCAGAGCCACTTGGAACCAAACCACTTCGTCCTTTTACCAATGCTACAGAGTTAATGGCAAAAACCATTTCTTGTCTTACTGCCCTCAATCCTTTTTTTGCTGATTGTCTGACTCGTATGCAAGAGTTGGGGCATTTGGATTTAGAGAGTCGAAAAGGGAAAGCACCGGGGGGCTACAATTGTCCGCTTGCTGTTAGTGGAGCACCTTTTATATTCATGAATGCAGCGGGCACCCTCGATGATGTCACTACGATGGTACATGAAGGTGGGCATGCTATCCATTCTTTTTTGTGTCACACGCTGCCTTTAAATGGATTTAAAGAATATCCAACTGAAATTGCAGAAGTGGCCAGTATGACCATGGAGTTATTTAGTATGGATCATTGGGATGTTTTCTTTTCTGATCCTGCTGAGTTGAAAAGAGCAAAAGAACAACAATTAGAACGAGTGATCACTATCTTCCCGTGGATCGCTACGATTGATAAATTTCAGCATTGGATCTATACACATCCAACGCATACCCATTTTGAGCGGGAAGAACAGTGGATGAAAATTGTTCAAGAATTCACTTCTCCGTTAGTTGATTTTACCGGATTAGAAAAATACAGAGGAGTACTTTGGCAGCGACAACTTCATTTGTTTGAAGTTCCTTTTTATTATATCGAGTATGGTATTGCACAATTAGGGGCAATAGGATTATGGCAGCAATACAAAAAAGATCCGGCTGCAGCATTACAAAATTATTTGCAAGCACTTTCATTGGGCGGCACACGTACTTTGCCCCAATTATTTGAAGCTGCCGCTTTATCTTTTGACTTCTCGGGCGCAAGAATCAGTCAGCTCATGCAGTTTGTCAAATCTGAGTTGGATCAAATAACCTTGACTACTTCTTCATAAGGAACGCGAAAACGGGGTCCCCATACTCCTTCGGATGTTCCTTTTCCTACTCCAATTATCATATTAATCTCCGCTCCGCAAGGGAGGCCCAATGCTTTTTTGACACGCTTAGCATCAAAACCTTCCATAGGGCATGAATCAAAATCAGCAGCAGCTATGGATAACATAAAATTCTCTGCGGCAAGCGCACATGATTTATGAACTGTTATACGTTGATCTGCTTTACCACCAAAGCGCATAAATGGTTTTCGGAGTCCCCCAAAAAAGCTGATACTTCTTCGTACTAGTGTTAAAAATCCAAAGGGGTCACTCGCATAAGCCAAGGGCATTAGTTTGCCATAGTAGTCTAATCCTCTTTTTTGCAATTTGGTGGGTTCGCCCTCAATACTTTGTTGAATACGTGCTTTATTCCAATGTGCTCTTTTTTTCCAAAGATCTCCTCTTGTTACAAACACTACTAATTGCTGAGCCGTTCTTCCAGCGCCTTGTCCCAAACAATAGGACGCAAAACGTTCTTTTTCCTCAGCAGATCGTATCCAATAAAATTCCCAGCACTGCATATTACTGCTGTTGGGTGCTAGTATCGCATGCTGGAGTGCTTTTTCGATTACTGCATCTGGCACGGGAATATCTGCTGCAAAGCGTCGGTTGGAGCGACGTCTTTCAATTATATTTTGAAAAAAAGTACTTTGAATTGGATCCATTTTTAAATTGATTGAGAGAGGGGGGTAAAAAAAAGAGGCTGTCTTTTGGACAGCCTCTGCGATTTAATTTGTTTGATTAATATCCGCTATTCTGTGCGATAATATTACCACTGGTCAATACCTCACGTTGAGGAATTGGCCATAAAGATCTGAAGGCTTCTGTGATACCAACAGCTACGTAATTATTATAACGACGTAAGTCAAACCAGCGATGTCCTTCGTGCGCCAACTCAATTCTTCTTTCTTGCTGAATGGCAAGGATCAGGTCTGCCGTTGTAGCAGCAGTTGTTGGGGCAAGACCAGCACGAGTTCTGATTACATTCAAGTCAGCTTGAGCACCAGCAATATCACTTGGTGTTTTTCTGGCACGAGCTTCAGCGCGAATCAAATACAGCTCTGCTAAGCGAATAAGAATGATGTTATCATCACCTGCAGTGCGTGAGAATTTTCTTGTTTTATTAGCAGGGATTCCAGGGGCTGCAACGGTTACGTTAATACCACGACGTAAGTCACCTACTTCATGTGCTAATGCTAGGGAGCTAGAGGATGTAATTTCATTACGACCTCCGTTTGCACCGGGATAGTAGTAGAATGCGCCTGAGTTTCCGTCGTCAGCAAAATACTGTAATTCCCAAATGCTCTCAGGACGGGTATTTTTTGAAAGCCAGAGATTAGCAAAATCAACACCAGCAATCAAACCACCATTAGGTTGTGCAGCAAATTGGCTAATTACATTCGTAGCCATAGTTTCTGCATCTGTCCACTGCTCACGATACAATTGTACGCGTGCCCTCATAGCCGTTACTGCATTTCTGGTCAAGCGACCATTTGCAGCTGTAGTGGGCACGTTCAAGATTGCAAAATCAAGATCGCCAAGAATCTGAGTAAAGATCTCGGCCTCTGTTGCACGTGGTTTTGGGGCACCATCAGCGGGAGAAAGAGTAGGTTGTGTAAATAAAGGAACGCCAGCACCACCTGTTTTACCATAGCCTTGCGTATTACCGCCAAAGAAGCGTAACAAGTCGAAATAAGCAATAGCGCGGAGTGCTCTGGCTTCTCCAATAGCAGCAACTTTGTTAAAGGCAGGATCATTTAGTTTTTCCGCTTGCACAATTAGATTATTGGCGCGGTTAATCGTATTGTAAATCCTGTTCCACATTGCACCAATGTTGGTGTTATCAGTCAACAATTGTTTGTTGGCCATTTGGGCGAAGGTGGGGAATGTTCCTGTATGGGTCAGGTTGTCTGCATATAGATCAGCATAGATCCATATGGCTAATCCATAGTAGTCAGCATTCTGAAAACCATCATAAATACCCAAAAGACCTGCTTCTACACCTGTACGAGTGGAGAAAGCCGTCTCTGGGCTTAATGAAGCTTGTGGTTGCTGGTCAAGCACCTTCGAGCAAGAAGCTAGAAAGAGTGCTCCGGAAATGATCAGCAGATTTTTTATCTTATTCATACTTGACAATTTTTTTGGTTTAGAGGGTAACGTTTACACCAAAGCTGAAAGTTCTTGCCTGGGGATAAGTGAGGAAATCTGTACCAGGAGCAGTGTTTGTGATACTGAATGTGCTCACCTCAGGATCAAATCCTTTGTACTTAGTCCACGTTTTCAGATTTTCTGCTTGGATAAATACGCGAGACTTACCAACTGTGTAGGAAAGAACAATATTCTTAAGACGAACAAATGACCCATCCTCTACCCAACGTGTAGAAACACGACGGTTGTTGCTTGGATCACCAAATACGGCACGAGGCGTTGTAGTGCTAGGTTTACTTGGAGTCCAACGATCCCAAGTAGTAGCAGCCTGACCAAACACACCGTTCATCCCTTCTCCGAAAGAACGGGTATTATTAAAAATTTCATTTCCTTGTACAAATTGAAAAAACACATTCAATGAAAACTTCTTGTAAGTGATGTCGTTGGTAAATCCACCAAACCAGTCAGGTACTGCACTACCAATGATGCGCTGATCATCAGAAGTGATACGACCATCTTTGTTGAGATCTTCAAATTCTACATCTCCAGGGCGGGTTGCTGAGGAGTGAGTCGGTGCTGCTGCAATTTGTGCCGCATTTTGGAAGATGCCTTTCATGACAAATCCACGGAAGGATCCGAGATCTTCACCTTCCTGTACCCAGCTAGCAAATCCTGACGCAAAAGGAACGCCGTTGAATAGTTTAACTACTTTGTTATCTGGGAATGTAATATTGAAGTTTGTATTCCAAGAGAAGTCTTTCTTGCGGATCAGATCACCATTGATAGAAATCTCAACACCCTTGTTTTGAAGCTTACCGATATTCTCAGTTACAGAAGTAAAACCAGAAGCTCCAACAAGTGGTTTAGCAAGTAAAAGGTTGTTCGTATTCTTCACATAGTATTCTGCGATTATGTTGATTTTTCTAAACAACTGAAACTCCAACGCAATATCAGTTTGTTCTGCTTCTTCCCATCCTAAATTGGGGTTACCCAACTGAGAAGGTGCAAGACCAGCGCCTTGAATATAGTTAGCGCCGGCACCCACTAATGGAAGTGAAGCAAAATCAGCAATGTTTGCATTACCTGCTATACCATAGCTGGCACGAATCTTCAAATCGCTTAGGAAATTGACATTAGATAGGAAGCTTTCCTCTTTCAATCTCCAGGCTCCTGAAATAGATGGGAATGTTCCCCAACGACGGTTTGCTCCAAAACGAGAAGAACCATCACGACGCAAACTTGCACTAAATAAGTAACGGCCTTTGTAAGCGTAGTTAACACGACCAATGTATCCGACTAATCCCCAAGATGATCCAGAGGAGCTTGCTTGCACGCGCACAGATCCAGCAGAAATTCTTCTGATTTGATCTCCAGGGAAGTTTTGAGCTTGTCCAAGTATTGATTCAAAATCAGATTCCTGATATGAAGCTACTCCAGTGAATGCTAGATCATGTTGTCCCCAACTTTTTTTGTAAGTCAGGATATTTTCATTGATCCAGTTTAAATCTTGTGTGTATCCCTCTGTTCCGTCACCACGTACGCCAGCACCTTGCACGTGTGTGCTTGGGATATAGAATTGCTCACGGAAATTCAGATAGTCAACGCTGAATTGTGAGCGGAAAGTTAAGTTCTTGGAAACTTGATAATCCAATCCAATGTTAGCGAGTACACGGTTATTGCGAATTGCATTTGTTACCTCAAAGGCGTTTGCCAATGGGTTTTCAATTGATGCATTGGGATCACGTCCGTAAGTTCCATTGGGGTTATAGGCAGGTATATGTGAGCCAAGTAGCAAGGATGTACTAACTACTCCGTAAATGTTATTATCGTTACGAAGACGGTTGCTTTCAGAGCGGCTCAACGCAATACCACCAGTCAGTTTTAATTTATCTGTAATTGTGTTATCAAGATTGATACGGAAATTATAACGCTTGAAATTAGAGTTGATCACAATTCCGTTTTGATCAAACACACCCCCTGAGATAAAGAAGCGAGTTTTGTCATTACCGCCCTGCGCATTCACGTCCATACTTTTGATAGTAGCTTGACGGAAAATCAAATCCTGCCAGTTGGTAGTAGGATAAGTGCTAGGTGCATTGTTCAATCCAGCTAATCCAAGTTGAGAAGGAACGATGGTTGCGCCATATCTCTCACGTACACCTTCCTGGAGTAACTCAACATATTGTGGTCCTGTTAATACAGGAATGGTATTGTATGCATCAGAGATACCGTAGTAACTGTTTACGTTAACTTTCGTTTTTTTGTTGGCACCTCTTTTAGTAGTGATCAAAACCACCCCGTTCGCAGCACGACTTCCGTAAATAGCAACAGCGGCCGCATCTTTCAATACTTCATAAGATTCTATTTCGTTGGGGTTGATATCTGCAAGTGAGTTCAAGGTTTGTCCACCCACACCAATTTGAGAATAGCTACCTGTATTCAGCGGAATACCGTCAACAACATAAAGTGGCTGAGAACTGGCGTTGATTGATCCAGTACCACGGATATTAACGTTAAGGCTCGCTCCTGGTGTACCAGAACTTTGTGTTACGGTTACGCCGGCAACCTGTCCTCTCAATGCTTGATCAGGTCCCTGTATAGGACGGTTTTGTAAGTCAGCAGCTTTTACTTGCGTAACAGAGCCGGTAAGATCTCTTTTACGTTGTGTACCGTAACCGACTACTACAACCTCGGACATTGCTTTATCTTCAGAGGTAAGTGCAACATTGATTACAGACTTTCCGCCGATAACAACTTCGGTCGAGGTAAAATCCACAAAGCTGAAAACAAGTGTCGTTGCTCCAGCAGGAACATTGATACTAAATAATCCATCTTTAGAAGTGGTGGTTCCAATGCTGGTTCCTTTTACAACCACAGAAACTCCATTAAGGGGAGCTCCGTCCTTTTCATCAGACACCTTACCTGTCACAACTTTGCCCTGCGCAAACACTTGGGCAGCACTGACGGTAAAAGCCATCAAGAGTAACAACAATTTTCTCATGCTAGTTAATTTTAATTTTTAGCGTAACGGGACACCCTCTGAAACAGAGGGAATTCCATTAGGCAAATTTGCGTAATTATTAACAAGAAACAAAGTCGGGTTTTGGGGTATTTCCCTAGTATTGCCACTTTAACTGTCAGAATTCCTCCCCAAGGAGGTAATAATCTTATATTTGCCTATAAATCAAACATTTACATATGAAAAACCTATTTTTACCCGGTTTTTTGTTTCTATTGCTTTCATTTTCGGGCCTAAGGGCTCAAGACAAGAATAGTCAGCCTTTACCCCAGGATCTTGGGGTTTTAAAGGGGAAGCTGGAAAATGGTCTAACCTATTATATCCGTTCCAACAAAAAACCTGAAAAAAAGGTTGAACTCCGCCTGATTGTCAATGTGGGGTCCATTGTGGAGGATAATGACCAGCAGGGCCTGGCACATATGGCCGAACATATGGCTTTCAACGGCACCCGAAATTTTAAGAAAAACGACATTGTTTCTTATCTGCAAAGTATTGGGGTTGAGTTTGGTGGGGACCTGAACGCCTATAC
>CAINBK010000354.1:0-1685 GCA_903846615.1 uncultured Bacteroidota bacterium | reverse complement strand
TTAATGGGCGTAGAATCCTTAACCGCTTGTTGCCCCACTGATTTTTGATAAAGAATACTTCCCCGCTGCACTGCTAACACAACTGCTCCGGGGTATGCTTTTTTAGCAAGCCCCTCCTCTAAAATGTAATCAACTTCCGCCAACCGTTTGTTGAGTTGGACACGAGAACGCTTTCCTTTAGGTTGTTGTACTCCATCGCCCAATGAAAAATTACAAACATTAACCTGTAAACGACCACGAGCCGGAAAATCACCCTGTAGCCAATCTGCTGCAATTTGGTTGGTGATTGAATCATCTTGCTGTAATGCCACCAATGATTTAGCTGAACAGAAACTTTTTGCAGCTAATACGTTTCCAAAAAGAAGGGTGAGCGTGCTATCTCCCTGTAATGCATTACCCAGATAAGTAGCAGCCGTACTGATATTGAAATTATTCATTGGCTTGTTAGCATAATCATGTAAGCCGACTAATACTACATCATACCCTTTTGTTTTTACTTCAGTCAAGATAGAGTCAGCTTTAACAATAGAGTCCCGATACGTCAAATGAAAGGAAGCTGCGTTCCAATCTTGCTGTAATCGTTTTCCAAAAACAGTAAGTTCTTTTCCCCCCAATTGAACATACGCAACACGTGGCTGCTCTTTCTTGAATTGGGCGCGTAAAGTGGCGGGCATTTGTCTAAGCAGCGTAAGTCCTTTGCGTGCTGCCTCCTGACGTAAAGCAGTAGAACGGTCATTCAGGTCTGCAACCAAATTGGTGGTATCTACAAATTGTGGACGATTTAACCCCAAACCATATTTTGCGCTGAGTACTTTTTTAACCTTAGCATCTACTTCAGCTTGTGTGAGCCTTCCATCATTGATAGCCTGTTGTATAACCTGGATAGATTCTGAAACACTGGCTGGCAAACAAAGCATGTCATTTCCTGCAATGATAGCTTCTACAGCAATAGTTCCTCCAGGAAAATATTTTGCAACCCCCTTCATCTCCAACGCATCCGTAAAAGTGAGTCCCTGAAAATTTAAGCGATTACGTAATAGCCCAGTAACATTGTTTTTAGAGATTGAGGTAGCACGATTTGCGGCTGTATCTATAGAAGGTATATAAAGATGTGCAATCATAGCACTACCGATTCCAGCTTCAAAAACTTTTTTGAATGGATATAACTCTACTGAGTCCAATTGCGCTATTGACTTGCTGATTACGGGTAAATCGTAATGAGAGTCTACATCTACATCACCATGTCCAGGAAAATGTTTTGCGCAAGCCATAATTCCTGCGTCTTGCATTCCCTTTGTAATGGCCACTGCAAATCGCGCTACTTTTTCTTTATCGGCACCAAAAGAACGAAATCCAATAACCGGATTGTTTGGATTATTATTTACATCCACTACGGGTGCATAGTTTACATGAATACCCAGTCGCTTACATTGTTCGCCCATGGCTAATCCAATGCGGTACGATAAGGAAGCATCGTTAACAGCTCCTAAGCTTAGTTGATAGGGCAACCGTTCTACGCTATCAAGCCGCATACCAACTCCCCATTCTCCATCGATGGTTATCATCAAGGGAGTTTTTGCAATAGACTGATATTGGTTGGTGAGCAAGGCTTGTCTAACAGGTCCTCCTTGAAAAAAACAAAGCCCACCCACATTATAATTTCTTATATCACTTTCTACTTTGGC
>CAINBK010000353.1:0-4086 GCA_903846615.1 uncultured Bacteroidota bacterium | reverse complement strand
CATTCTTGGTATGTTTTAACTTCTGCCAATTGAGTATATTTTACTTCCGGTGGCGTAGTGTCAAGCCATAGTGCAATAATTAATGCCCACATTTTTACCCCCAGATGCTTTGGTAAATGCCCCAGATAAAAACTGTGACACTAAAAATAAATAGCAAGGGCTGTATAATACAGAACCCTATAAATGGAATAAGAAAATTTGGTGTTAAATATTTTTTCATTCTTGCGTCCTTTGTTCGTACTTCTTTCGTATTTCATTTAATCGCGGACTCAACTTTCCGATGCTGATTAAAGTACTGTGTGCTGAGCCAGGATTGAATCCATATTTCAGTGCCTGCATCAATTCCAAATGTGCGGCACTGGCCAGGCCCAGTGCCGAGTCACGGTCATGCTCGGCCGCTTGTACTCGCAGTTGGCACCATTCTTCATGTGTCCGAATCTGTTGCTCTGGTGTCATTCTTGGCACCTAACAACATGTGAGAACAGGGTGTTGCCGTTGGTCTTAGTGAATGTAAACCGCAAGAAGCATCGTGGGCATGTGACTCTTATCGTATGCGTCATTCTTCAACTCCGAAATGTTCTTTAATCAAATTGTATGCTTGACCACGGCTAACCATATCACGCAACATAGGACTCAAGGCTACGCCACATTCTCCTACAATCAACTCGGCGAACTTTGCAGGATCACAGCCAGCAGGTGTGATGAACCCAGTTTTGTCTGTGTAGTAAAAACCAGCCTGTTCGGCAAGTTGTCGAATTCGTTCGTTCATTCTTCAACTCCGAATACTTTTTTGTATACATCTAATTCTTTGGTTGGAACCCATTCTTCCATAGGAGCTTTTGTATCAGGATTCATGCGTAAAAATGAATAGTTGGAAAAATCAAACTTACTATTATTCCGTTGAATAGACACACTAATCTCAATGGGATTATCGTTGTCATCTGTTCGTGGTCCTCTGACCAATATAAAATCTGTTTTTGGTTTCATTCTTCAACTCCGAAATATTCTTGAATCTCTACAGCACAATCCTGCCTGCCTGATTTAGCATCAATGTTATCTTCTCCATCAATGTCTTGGCAAATAGCAATACATTCCTTGACAATCAACTCGGCGAACCTGTTCAACTGTGCAGGCAAAAGTTTATCTGTATTGGGTTTGGTCCAATATTCATCTGCCCAGATTTTATCTTTGAGATTTTG
Source organism: uncultured Bacteroidota bacterium (assembly GCA_903846615.1). Classification (GTDB taxonomy): domain Bacteria; phylum Bacteroidota; class Bacteroidia; order Chitinophagales; family Chitinophagaceae; genus JJ008. The sequence continues at coordinate 2,887 of CAINBK010000353.1, read as the reverse complement.
AATTCGTTCGTTCATTCTTCAACTCCAAATCCTAAATTTGTTGCGTATTCTCGAACAGATGGTGCTCCGTTCAATCCGTCTTCGTCTGTGAACACAGGATTGCTTGCATGAGTATAACCATCACGGAATGAGATAAACCAAGAGGGCTGACCATAACTTTGACATGGCCTGGCTTCTCCTACCCGCTTACCATTTAAATAAGGTGGTCGATCAATACTGACCAGATACTGACTAATCTGGTTCATTCTTCAACTCCAAAATGTTCAGCAATAAATTGTTTAACACTGGATGCACCGCTGGCTTCTTGAGGACGGTTATGTTCTAATAACGATACATTAGCACAATCGCACATACGCATACATTCCTGTATAATCAACTGGGCGAACTTTTCAGCATGATTCGTCCCCATCCATTTACCGCTGCAATCGGTTCCGGCTTGTTTCATTAATTCTTGAATTCTTTGGTTCATATAGTTAGATCCACATTTTGTCCACGATCAGAGTCTGATGGTTTCAATCTTTCAACTCTTAGTTTTTCTTGCCGCAAAGTCTCTTCCATACGATGCAGTTCCATTTGCTTGTTTTGAAATCGTAGCATTTCTGCAGCACGTGATAAAGTTTGATTCTTTTCTGTGTGATCTATTTTCATACAGGATACTCTGCACTAAGAAATTCACTGTACTGTGTAGCATGTTCGCTAAGACGATTCAGTTCATATTTGCCACAGAACTTTAAAAACTGTCCACCTACCATGGGTCTTGAACGCTTTACTGCACCTGCGGCAATGGTCTCTGCAATCATGACCTTGATATCATCAGGCTGTGCTGTAAGATCAACCAAGGTAACATTGCGCTGGTAATCATCTAATACACGATGTTCTAGACCATTATGATCGGTCCAACGTTGCAACATGAGATTGTTCCAATCAAAGCCTTTTTTATCCTTGTCAGCAAAGGCTTCTGTTAAACCAACTTTGTTCTTGCTGCCTCGGGTACGCACACCTGGATAAGCAGAAAATACATTGTCGCTAGGATCACCACGCATACATTTCTCAAACAAGATCCACTTGGGATCTGGAATACGTTTAGGCTCTTTGGTCTTCTTGTCAATGACCAACTTGCCTTTCTTGTCCAGTATGCCATCTAAAGTGTGAAGCTCGTCTGCAATGCCATTGTATTGATTTACATTTGATGCTAGCAATTGGTGGAAGTCGGTATCAGAACTCACAATGGTGTGGTGATCCTCAGGGTGACTTTGGATCCATCCTGCCACCAAGTCATCTGCTTCCAATTCTTTGTGCTGGAGCACAGTACAATTTGTCTTGTCTGACAGGAATGTTTTGAGATCGTCAAAAGCCTCCCAAAATAGTCGATCTTCTTCGGCTTCTGTTTCGGTAAGTGCAGCACGGGCAACTGCTCGATTCTTTTTGTACGGCTCATAAAAATCCTTACGCCAGCTGCGTCCTTCTAAACAGAATACCACATGGTCTGCACGTTGCTCGCGCCAGGCTTTGTTGACACTACTCAGTGTAACATGGATTGCAAAACCCAACTTGTCCCAAGTGTCGCTTTGGCGATGGGCACTATGTCGGGCACGAAAGAATGTGTTTGCGGTGTCTACGATTAAGTATCTCATGTGGTAATAATAGCATATTATAATAATCGTGTCAAGTGTGGAAGTAGGAATTCTGCCCATTTTCTATGGGCATCAGCACGAAAATGGTAAGATTGGTTTGATTCGAATCCACGATCCGTTAACCATTTCCAATAAGTCATATCCGGATCATATGGATCAACGTAGCATCCATTCCAATCTTGCATTACTTGATTTTGGAAATCACTGTAGCAGTTAAAGAACAAATGCGGAATTTGTTTTTCTTTTAGTTCTTGATGGAATGAAAAGATTTCTGCGTGTGCTTGTCGTTGGTAGTGATCCCAATCAATGCTGACTACGTATTTTTTATAACGTTCTTTGATTTCCGCAGGCCAATCGTGCCCAACTCCGCCAGCATTTACTTGCCAGTAACGATCGCCTAGCAACCATTCTTCACGTTCCCAGGTACTCCATCCAATTACGATAGCATCTGGTGTGCCTTCATTGGCAAGATAGTCTCTAGTGGTTCTGATAATCCTTGAGTTACTACTGGCGCTTTCGGCATCACAATGCAGTATAGCACCCAATTCATTTGCTATCAAACAGCCATAGCTAGCACGTTCGTTATCGGGATGAGGCATACGTCCTAATCCGCAATATAAAGGATCGTCTTCGGCAAAGCAATGGGAGTTTACTGCTTCTGCACCGGCACTATGACTATCACCGTTTACATATAATATCACGATACCTCAGTGCGCCCGTTTCCTAAATCGTTACGATCAACTCTGCGTGGTCTTGTGTCTATAGGTTGATTGGCTTCCCATTGTTCAAAGTTTTCATTTAGTATATTACGGCAAATACTTTGGAACCATTGGTCAACTATTTGTGCATCGTCTTTGCCTTTAAAGCCAGCCTTGATTAACCGAGCAACAAAGATATCATTCCACTCAAGTTCAAATGCTCCGTTACCTACATCATCAGGATCAAGTTCGACTTGTACCACATTCACATAAGGCTCCCCGGCCTCGGTAGCTTTTTCTTTAGCAGTTTTAGTTTTAACTTTGTGAGTCTTGGGTTTTTCTTCCTTGACTTCTTCCTTTGGTTTGCGTTTTAAAAAATCAAATATTGCCATTGCTGTCTCCATTAGTTCTTCCCCATTTAATCTTGAGCCAGGCACATTCCATTACATAATGTAATGTTGCCAACACTATGTGTATAGCAATGGCATCGCCCAATCCAGTCCAAATTGCTGTGATTAGCAATGCTGCCAATCTATAGCTTATTGTTCTTATAAT
>CAINBK010000352.1:0-4020 GCA_903846615.1 uncultured Bacteroidota bacterium | reverse complement strand
GTCAGCTCCTCTTCTTCATGAAGGTATAGCTGCATCCTATAAAAAAAATTGTGAGGAGATTCTTCTTCAACGGGGTGTACGTGTGTTAGCGCAAGGAAATAGTTCAACTAATCCGGCCGAGGGGAATGCAATGATTATTCATGTATCTGCTGAAGATTGGCTTTCCAATAAATATTTACAAGTAGAAAATTTTGGTCCATTTACGATAGCTGTTCAATGTAAAAATGCTGATCAGCTAATTGCAATTGCCAAACAGATCGAAGGACAGTTGACAGGAACAATTTACGGTACTGAAGAGGAGTTGGCTGACTATGCTCTCCTAATTTCATGGATTGAGACTCGATGTGGACGGTTGATCTTTAACGGAGTTCCCACTGGTGTTGAAGTTTGTAAGAGTATGCAGCATGGGGGTCCTTTTCCTGCAACCAGTGATGCAAGATTTGGTGCCGTTGGCGAAGATGCCATCAGAAGATTTTTAAGACCACTAGCATATCAAAATTGGCCTGATTCATTATTGCCCGCTGCATTACAGGAAAAAAATCCGCTTACAATTCCACGATTTGTAAACGGTAAAATTCACTATTAAGACTGCAAGGTGATCGATTGATCTTCCTTTTTATGTTTTTGATAAAACCAGGCACTGCTGAACAGAGAAAATAATAGGTAGCCCATTATAAATGTCGAAGCTTGCGGGACATAAGCCGAAAGCCCAAACCAGTCCTCTTGCCAAAAAATAAGACCAAGGCCTAAGCCTGTTTTTAGAAATTCCCAAACAATGGCCATTTTATTTCTATCCATTAGTTCTGTTAGCGAGAAAACATAAATAAAAATAAATGCACCATACCAGTAAATAAAAGATGTATTAAGTGAATTAATGGCTGCAATCGATCCAAACAAATAGGAAATAAATAATAAGAGGAACACTAATTGAGTCCAGGCCCAGGCTGTAAAAGCGGGAGAGGATGGGGTGCTATATTTTTCAAACTGGTAAACGTTTTCAATTTTATATACTGGATAAGTGGCATCTACATCTGCAGGCCTATATCCGGTAGGTTTGAACCAAAGTGTTAGTTTTTCGCTCCATTTTTTTGTACGCCAACTGTCTTGAATTAAAAGCCACAGGTGTTGAAAATTAATTCGGATTGGATTCCAGGTTCGGGCGGGTCGCGTAATACCATACACGGGAGGGATTTCCTTTTTTTCTTCCTGGAAAGTTCCAAAAAGCTTATCCCAGATAATAAAAATCTGAGAAAGATTCTTGTCCATGTATTCCGGATTGATGGCATGGTGCACCCGGTGGTGAGAAGGGGTAACCAGCACATGCTCCAGCCAGCCTAGTTTATTGATATGACGGGTGTGGTACCAGAATTGTGCAAATAAGTGTAAGGGGGCAATGGTGCTTATTACGGCTTGAGGAATCCCCAATAAGGCAGCGGGAAGAAGTAGAACGGTAAATAGATTAAAAAAGGCCGAAATGCTCTGTCTAAGTGCACAAGCTAGATTGAATTCTTCACTGCTGTGATGGATCACATGAAGATTCCAGAATAAATTTATTTTATGACTCCACCGATGAATCCAGTAGCCGTTAAAGTCCAGAATAACAAATGTGAGTAAATAGACAATCCAAGTATTTTCAATTTCTGTCAGTGCAAAGTGGCGAAGTAGGAATGGGTAGATGGCAATAATAATGGTTAGTTCCAGCACACTTTTTGTAACATTAGTTATGCCTGAGCTTAGCGAAGAGATCATATCCATTTGACGAACAGTGTCAAATCCTTTTACTTTTCCATATAACTTCTCGAGTAATACCAAAACCAAAAAAGCAGGCATGGCTATGAGTAATATTTTACCGTAGGTTTCCATTTGCTGAATTACTGCAAAATTACCTTGATTAGTTGATATCTTTATACCCTACCTGATTTGCCATGAAGCATGTCTTTCATTGTATTGATGCCCACACATGTGGTAATCCTGTTCGATTAGTAAAGGAGGGCGGTCCTTTATTGGAAGGGGCTGGTATGCGTGAAAAACGTATTCATTTTTTAGAAAAGTATGATTGGATTCGCAAGGGGTTGATGTTTGAGCCCAGGGGGCATGATATGATGAGTGGGAGCATACTTTATCCGCCTCATGATCCTGCCAATGATGTTGCCGTGCTATTTATCGAAACTAGTGGGTGTTTACCCATGTGCGGACACGGTACAATAGGAACCATTACCATTGCCATTGAGGAAGGTTTAGTGCAACCAAAGACACCCGGTTTTTTAAGGATGGAAGCTCCTGCGGGTTTAATTGAAATTCGGTATGGATTTAGAGAGGAAAATGGACGAACTCGTGTGGAATGGGTGGAATTAACGAATGTCCCTTCCTTTTTATATATAGAAGGGCTATCAATTGATTGTCCTGGTTTAGGAACACTTCAAGTGGATATTGCTTACGGCGGTAATTTTTACGCAATCGTAGATCCACAAGAAAATTTTAAGGGGTTAGAGAATTACACGGCGGCTGAATTGGTTGGCTATGCTCGTGCCTTACGAGATGCAATCAATAAAAAAGTTGAAGTTGTACATCCTTTGGATCCCTATATCAAGGGTTGCTCACACATCTTATGGGCTGGATCTGTTTTGAACGCCTCGTCTACGGCTCGAAACGCTGTTTTTTATGGCGACAAAGCGATTGACCGCTCTCCTTGTGGAACGGGAACTAGTGCAAGAATGGCGCAATGGGTTGCCAAGGGAAAACTGAACGTTGGGGACTCTTTTATTCATGAGAGTGTTATTGGCAGCACTTTTGAAGGGCGTGTAAGCGGGCTGACACAGGTAGGAAAATTTGCTGCAGTAATACCTTCCATAAAAGGGTGGGCTCGTATTTATGGGTATAATACAATATGGATTGATAGCAAAGATGATCCTTACGCACATGGATTTCAAGTAATCTAATTTTTCTTATGCACGTTGTAATTATTGGTGGGGGTATCGTAGGATTAAGCTCAGCTTATTATCTTAAAAAGGCAGGGCATACTGTTACTATAATTGATCAAACCGATTTTTCTTCTTCCTGTTCCTATGGTAATGCGGGTTATATCTGCCCCAGCCATTTTATTCCATTGGCCACGCCAGGAATCGTAAAACAGGGATTGCGATGGATGCTTGATTCTCAAAGTCCTTTTTATGTGCAACCCCGATTGGACTGGAGCTTGCTGCATTGGGGCTGGCATTTCATGCGTGCTGCTACAGCAAAGCGAGCAGAGGATGCGGCAATACCATTACGTGATATTTCATTGCTCAGTCGTCAGGAATATGCTACATGGAGTAAATTACCTGGGTTTGATTTTTTATACCAACAGAAAGGTTTACTTGAGATTTTTCAAACGGAGGAAAAAGCAATGCATGCGCATCATACCTTGGAAAAAGCGCATGAATTAGGATTGCATGATACAAGAATAATAGACCAAACAGCATTGGCTGCACTCGAGCCAAATCTACCTATCAATGCCATTGGTGCACTTTACTTTGGTTGTGATGCACATTGTTCGCCCAATCAATTAATGCTCCGGCTTATTGCTCATTTACAAGGGGAGGGTGTGCAATTGATCCCTAAGGCTTCGGTAACAAACTTTATCCGCGAGGGAAAAGCAATCAAAAAGGTGGTGCATACGGGAGGAGAATTAGCAGCCGACCAGGTTGTGGTGGCCACGGGTTCATGGAGCCGTCAATTGTTGTCTACATTGCGCATTTCTATTCCCATGATGCCAGGCAGAGGGTATTCTGTAACATTGGAGGATCATGCGCACGGTTTAAATTATCCTGCTATTTTAGTAGAGGGGCGTGTTGCGGTAACTCCCTTTACAGATACGGCTATTCGTTTTGGGGGAACTATGGAAATTACTTCTCATCAGACGCCTCCTCGTATGAATAGGGTAGCAGGAATCGTAAAGGCTGTAAAGCAGTTTTATCCCACTTTGCAATTGGAGACGCCACCGATCGATAAGGTTTGGTATGGTTATCGCCCCTGTTCCGC
>CAINBK010000351.1:0-1865 GCA_903846615.1 uncultured Bacteroidota bacterium | reverse complement strand
TTGCTTCAGACAACCCGGGAGGCCATGGCCTTCGATGAAGAAGAGTAAAATGCTAATTAGTAAAGGCCGTTTCTTCAGAAGCGGCCTTTTTTTTAATTCAAACATCTTGGAAAAATTGTAGAGATACTTAACTTCAAAAAAAAATTAAATGAACAGAAGTTTTATAATCTGGAATGTACTGTTGACAGCAGGTTTGCTTTTTACAGGGGTCAGTTATTTTAGCAGTGGTGGGAAGGCCCGGACGCTGAAAGCGAGTGCTCCAGGTACTTTTAGTATGGCTTATTTTGAAATGGATTCTATTGAGACCAATTTCAATCTGGTAAAGGAACTCAAGGAGGAACTGTCTAAAAAAGAGCAATCCATGGAACAGGAGATGCAGAAAATGGCGGGGAATGCGCAACAGCGGTATAATTACTATCAACAACAAGCCAGTACCGGATTGATGAATGAAAGTCAAAGTGAGGCCGCAGGCAAAGAGTTGAGAAATTTGGAGGAGCAAATGAAGAACAGAAAGCAAGCATTGGACGCCGAATATGGAGATTTTGTAATGCGTCGGCAGAATGAAATTAAATCTAAGATAGAAGCGTATTTGCAGGAGTATAATAAAAGCCACAGCTATACCTATATTGTCTCCTACGAACAAGGGCTATTCTACTATAAAGATTCTGTCAATAACATCACGGCAGATCTAATCAAAGGATTGAACGAACGCTATAAGCCTTCTTCCAAGTAATAGTCGCATGAATGCAACAGTTTGCAATACAATTTTTAACAAAGCAATACAAGATTATCATTTGGTTGATCAGGTTGATGCGCTATTGATCGACCCTTACTTAGCTAACTCTGTAGAATCGCTGCTTTATCAAAAATGTTGGGTGGATACTGTACAGTGGCATTTAGAAGATTTGGTAAGGGATCCCTCTATCGATCCAGTGGAAGGGCTGAAACTAAAACGAAGAATTGATCACTCCAATCAGCTCAGAACTGATCTGGTTGAGCAAATTGATGATTTTTTGTTAACCCAATTTGGTGCGGTTCAATTTGCTATAGATGCCCGTGTTAATACTGAGAGTCCAGCATGGGCAATCGATCGACTTTCCATTTTAGCCCTCAAGATCTATCATATGGAAAGCGAAGTAAATCGAAAAGAGGCTACTCCGGCTCATCAACAGCGTTGTGCAGCTAAGTTATCTGTTTTAGTAGAGCAGCAACACGATCTGTCCTTGTCAATTGACCAACTGATTGAGTCTATTAAGTCTGGTCTTGTTCGTATGAAAGTTTACAGGCAGATGAAGATGTATAATGATGCCACACTCAATCCAGTTTTGTACCAGCAAAAATCATGAGATTTCCAGCTAGAAACACTATTCTGGTAATCCGTTTTTCATCCATGGGGGATGTAGCTATGACGGTTCCAGTGCTACGTAATTTGTTACTGCAGCATTCATCGCTGCATGTGATCATGTTATCTCAACAACATGTTTCACCTCTTTTCAATGGAATAGACCGATTGAGGTTTATTGGCGCCGATTTTAAGGGAGAGCATAAAGGTTTGCTAGGGCTTTGGAGATTATTTATGTCTGTCTATAAGGAAACAGGGTCTATCCCGGTTGCCGATTTACATGGGGTTTTGCGAAGTGCAATTTTGTCTTTCTTTTTTAAGATGCATGGATCCCCGGTTCGATCCATTGATAAGGGTAGAGAGCAAAAGCGAGCTTTGACAAGAAGGAATCAAAAGATTATAAAACCTTTGATTCCTACGTTTGACCGCTATAAACAGGTTTTTAATTCATTGGGCTATAGTATTCAACTTGAGAATCTTCCTTTTACTAAAAAACCAATTAGTAATTCGGCATTTCAAATAG
>CAINBK010000350.1:0-5777 GCA_903846615.1 uncultured Bacteroidota bacterium | reverse complement strand
CCGATCAGGTAATGAAAGACAACGCTGTAGCGATTGCACTTTACGAGGAAATTCGTTCAAAATATCCACGTAGTCAACAATCCTTTGACGCTGAAAAAAATCTGGCCCGCTTAGGCGTTTATTCCAGCAAAGATTAAAATCAGAACGTTGAACGTTCAGCTTTTCATACCCTGTTTTGTTGATCAGCTGTATCCTGATACTGCTTTCAACATGATTAAGGTCCTTGAAAAGGCCGGTTGTGTTGTTTCCTACAATCCAAGACAAACCTGCTGTGGACAAGCCGCTTTTAATGCTGGCTATTGGGACGAAGCAAAAGAAGTTTGTCAAAAATTTATTGCTGATTTCAAAGGAGACGAACCCATTGTTGTACCAAGTGCCTCTTGTGGAGGGTTTGTAAAAAATTACTACGCAAAATTATTTGATAATTCTTCGTTGCATCACGAGGTGCAAGAGTTAAAGCAACGCGTGGTGGAATTTTCCAGCTTTCTCTGCCAAGATTTGAGGGTAACAAATTTTGGAGCTCGTTTAAATGGTAAGGCCACCTATCATGACTCTTGTGCAGCTTTAAGGGAGTGCGGCATCAAAGAGGAGCCTCGTCAATTATTAAAACAGGTACAGGGATTAGAATTGCTGGAAATGAATGACACAGAGACTTGTTGCGGATTTGGAGGAACTTTTGCCGTCAAATTTGAGTCAATTTCAATGGCTATGGGTGAACAGAAAGTAGAACACGCTTTGGCAACAGGGGCTTCTTATTTGATTTCTACAGATCTTTCATGCCTCATGCATTTAGAAGGATATATTCAACAAAAAAACTACAGTTTAAAAACAATGCATTTGGCAGATGTGTTGGCATCCGGTTGGTAAAATACAGTTATGGCTTATTGGTTATTAAAATCTGAACCCTTTAAATATTCGTGGGAACAACTGGAAAAGGACAAAAAAACCTTTTGGGATGGTGTAAGGAATTATGCAGCACGCAATAACCTTCGCGCTATGAAAAAAGGAGACTTAGCTTTCTTTTATCATAGTAATGAAGGATTGGAGATTGTAGGGATTGTGAAAATCATAAAAGAAGCTTATCAAGATCCTACCACAAAAGAAGAGGCTTGGGTTGCTGTGGATGTTGCTCCGTTTAAAAAATTAAAAAAGCCAGTTACACTTGCACAAATTAAATCAGACAAGCGTTTGCAAAACATCGCACTTGTAAAATTGAGCCGCTTATCTGTGCAGCCCGTTACTTCCGAAGAATGGGATTTAATAATTGAATTGGCTGGTTAAGCTTCACCAATCCTGCACTCTTTCTCTTTGAAGGAAATGCCTTCTTTTTCTAAGGCAGGAAGTATCTGTGAATAAAAAACGGAAGAAAGGGGGCGATGAAGTCCTAGTAATTGAATTTTATTCTCAAGAAAAAATATGGCAGCAAGGGCAAGCGGCAAACCCACTGTTTTTGCCATTGCTGTATCAACCGCATTATCCCCATCCAGTACCAATGAACTAGTCAATGAATAATTTTCCTTGCCAAGGTTATAAAGAAACTCATGCTGCATGATTACCCGATCCTGATCGTTTTCATTCATCCCTAAATTCCGCTCCAATAATTCCTGCAACAAACTAGCGGGAGAGTAAGATGGCTTATTTATCTTAAAAGAATTGCTTTGTAAGCCAAGTGATAAGATTTGTTTTTCAAACAGCGGGTCCTTTTTTAACCATTTTTGATACTGCTCTTGCTGGTTTGAGGCAGCTAAAAATTCTAAAACAATTTTGGAAGGTGATTGCGCTGGAACAGAAAATACCGGCTGATCTTGTGTTAGCCCTAAATCGATCAATTTTTTCCACCCGCTTATAAAATCAGGATGTCTTAGGGTAGTACGTATAAAAGTACTTGCTTGCTCCATTTTGTATAGTGAAATATACGGGATGGAGTTCCGATTGGGATACCAAGCCAACTTACCAACCTGATCGATGTCCACTATTCTCTCTGATTCAAATACTTCGTTATATGGTAAATTATGAAGCGTATTATGCTGCTTAAAAATGGCCCCTTGTTTACCTGCTGCTACCACATTGGCGGGATTCCAGCTTATTTTATAATGCCAGGGATTATTATCGCTTTGAGGAGCTATTAACCCTCCACAATGAGAGATAAAGGATTTGATTGTTCCCCCCGCATTTTGTATTCTATCAATAATTGACATAGCACTCATATGATCAATTCCGGGGTCTAGCCCCATCTCATAGAGGAATAGGAGCCCTTTAGCCTGTATCTCCGGCTGAAGTGACTCAATCTCCGGATCTAAATAGGAGGCGGTAAACAGGTGTTTTCCGAGTGTTAAGCAGTCTTTTGCTACCAATATATGCAAATGAGGAGGCAACAATGAAATAACTAGGTCAGCTTTAGCAACAGCTAGTTTTCTTTCCCCCTCATTTTTAACATCTAATGCCAATGCCTCGCTCATGGGATGCCCCCCCAATTTTTGGCTTACCAGCTCTTTATTCGCATCAGCAACAATCAATTTCCAATTCATTATTGGAGCTTTCTTCAGTAGGTACTTAATAAGCACCGTCGCACTCTTCCCAGCTCCAAATAAAAGGATGATTTTCATAGCCCAAATATCCCCTTTTTTAATTAACAGTAGTGGATAAAATAGGGGGTAAAAGAGCTCATTTTTACTCGGAAATAAGGGTTTAAAAAGGTAGATTTGCAGAGCTTGTTTTTAATGATTTAAACGAGCCGAAAACAGTAAAAAATACTATGGAAGAACTGCAGCAGCCTCAGGAGACCAACGACCACAATCGGATTATCCCCGTGAATATAGAAGAGCAGATGAAAACTGCCTATATCGACTATTCAATGTCTGTAATAGTAGGGCGAGCACTTCCTGATGTAAGGGATGGATTAAAGCCGGTACATCGTCGAGTTTTATATGCAATGAATGAATTGGGTTTGAGCCATAACAAAGCCTATAAAAAATCTGCTCGTATAGTAGGAGAGGTGCTTGGTAAATATCACCCACACGGAGATTCTTCTGTTTACGATGCAATGGTCCGAATGGCGCAAGAGTGGAGCATGCGTTATACCTTGGTAGATGGGCAGGGAAATTATGGTAATCAGGATGGTGATGGCCCAGCTGCGATGCGATATACAGAAGCAAGACTTGAGAAATTAGCTGAGCACATGCTCGATGACATCGAGAAAGAGACGGTAGATTTTCAATTAAATTTTGATGACTCCGAGGAAGAACCCACTGTTTTACCAACTCGAATTCCACAATTATTGATAAATGGATCAAGTGGGATAGCAGTTGGTATGGCGACCAATATGATGCCGCACAACTTGGGGGAGGTCATCGATGGCTGTGTTGCTTACATTGAAAACAAGAATTGCACAGTTGATGATTTGATGCAATATGTAAAAGCCCCTGATTTTCCTACGGGAGGAGTTATTTACGGGATGGAAGGAGTGAAAGCAGGGATGCATTTTGGAAGGGGTCGCGTTGTAGTAAGAGGTAAAGTAACTGTAGAAACTAAAGCTGGAGGAAAGGAGCAATTAATTATCACCGAAGTTCCTTATCAGGTTAATAGGGATGCACTCACCAATCGAATTGGAGAACTAGTTAATGAAAAAGTAATTGAAGGAATTACCCATGTCAATAACGAATCCAATCAAAAAGAAGGAACACGCGTTGTTATTGAGCTTAGAAAAGATGCAATCGCTAATGTAATCATCAATCAACTTTATAAGCATACCGATTTACAAACCTCTTACGGAATCAACAATGTAGCCATCGTTAGAGGAAGACCCAGAACGTTGAATCTGAAAGATCTGATCCAAGAGTTTGTAGAATTCAGACATGAGGTGGTAATTCGCAGAGCCAAATACGAACTTGGCGAAGCGCAAAAAAGAGCCCATTTACTTAAAGGGTATCTGATCGCATTGGATCACCTGGATGAAGTAATTGCGCTGATTAGAAGTGCAGCAACACCTGATATCGCAAAGGAGAAATTAGTGAATGCGGGCTGGGGACTTGACGAAATACAAGCCAAGGCAATTCTTGAAATGCGATTACAGCGTTTGACGGGAATGGAGCGTGATAAAATTCGTGAGGAGTTTGAAGAATTAATGAAATTGATTCAATCACTTGAAGAATTGCTTAGCGATGAGTCAAGACGTTTTGCATTAATTAAGCAGGAATTGCTAGAGATTAAAGAAAAGTATGCCGATCCACGCAAAACTGAAATCACCTATTTAGATGATGAGGTCAAAATCAAAGACCTGATTAAAGAGGAAGATGTTGTAATTACAATTTCACATTTGGGGTACATCAAGCGTACACCTGCGGAAGAGTACCGTTCACAGAGAAGAGGAGGGCGTGGTGTTATTGGAGGACGAACAAGAGACGAGGATTATATTGAGCATTTATTTGTGGCTTCTACCCATCATACCATGCTATTCTTTACAGAGAAGGGTAGAGTGTACTGGTTGAATGTTTATGAGATACCAGAAGGCGAAAAGACAGGGAAGGGTAGAGCCATCCAAAATTTAATGCAAATACCTCCAGACGATAAAGTAAGAGCAATACTTGATGTTAAAGACTTGAAGGATGAAGCTTTTGTCAACGCGCATCATATTATCCTCTGTACCAAAAAAGGCATAATTAAGAAAACAGCCTTGGAAGATTTTAGTCGTCCCAGACAAACGGGAGTTAATGCAATCACTATTGTAGAGGGAGACGAGCTGATCCAAGCACGCATGACAGACGGACAAAGCGAAATTATGATGGCAGTAAAAAGCGGTCGTGCTATCCGTTTTTCTGAAGAAAAAGTGAGACCAACTGGAAGAGGTGCCATAGGTGTAGCGGGTATCGAAGTGGAGGATGAAAAAGATGAAGTCGTAGGAATGATTTGCGTGAACCCAACCCTTCAAAACGAAAGAACCATTTTGGTAGTAAGTGATAAAGGTTTTGGTAAAAGAACCCCCATGGATGAATATCGATTTACCAACAGGGGTGGTAAAGGGGTTAAAACTATCAATGTAACAGAGAAGACAGGAGGAGTGGTTGGCATTTTGGATGTATCGCCATCAGAGGATCTAATGATTACTTGTAAGAGTGGTGTGACCATACGGATGCCAGTAAGTGGTATTAGTGAACAAGGCAGGGCTACACAAGGGGTCAAACTAATCAAACTGGATGAAGGCGATGAAATTGCTGCAATCACCAACTTGGATGATAAAGAAGTAGAAGGTGATGAAATTGCTCCGGAGAATCCTGAAACGGGTGATACGAATACCGAAACAAACAATTAATGTAATTTTATAATCAACCTACGTATATGAAAAAAAGCTTGCTACTTATTATTGCCTTTGCAATTTCGTTCGCAGGATGGGCTCAGAATTATGATCCTGTTAAAACCTTGGTGATGTTAAATCAACTTGACAAAGCCAAAGCTGATTTGGATAAAGCGTTTACCAATGCCAAATACACTTCAAAGCCTGAAGCCTTTATTTTGAAAACAGCTATTTATGCCAGCGTATCTATGATGGATGGAAAAAAAGATACACCAGCGGCTGCTCAATTAGTAGAGGAGGCCGATGCAGCTTTTACAAAATATCGTGAGTTGGATCCAGCGCTATCCCTCATTAACGAGCCCATTTATCAGAATGGCATTATCATGCTGTATTCAAATTATTACACATTTGGCTATAGCGACTACAATAATAAATCTTACGATAAAGCCCTAGAAAAACTAAAAAAAGCAATTCAATATTCCGATTT
>CAINBK010000349.1:0-2822 GCA_903846615.1 uncultured Bacteroidota bacterium | reverse complement strand
GTCTGCACTGTGACTTCGAGCAGAATTGCCTGGTCCCAATTTTAAGGCTGGAAAGGGTAGTAAAGCTTTATCCGAAGTAGTAGGTGAACCGTAATAGCTGAGCTGATTAGCTATCCCAACTTTTACGAGGGGATGATCCAGCGGAATTAGGGATGAACGAAGTCGGATACTTCTTGGTTTTAATTGTACAGCAGGTGAAATAACGGATTGTAGAATATCAATCACTTCCTGAAAACTGTATTGCTCGTTAACGCGAACATCCACTACAAAATGACAAGAGGCGGGTACGATATTATGTGCTTTATTCTCGGTTTCTATAACCGTTGTACTGCATTTGACTGGTCCCAGTAAGATTGATTTTCTTTCCCAACTAATATTTCGAATGGTCTGTATAGCATCCATTGCATGGTAGAGCGCATTATCACCTTCCTCACGCGCTGCATGTCCTGGTTTTCCTTGTGCCACTCCATCGAGTACCAATAAGCCTCTCTCTGCAATTGCCATTTGAAGAAGGGTGGGTTCGCCCACAATAGCACAAGTATGTGGGTGAATATTTTCCTGTAAAAAACAGCCTTTGGTTTGCTCAATAAAATATTTATCCTGTAGTAATGCTTCAATTCCTCCAGTTCCACTGATTTCCTCTTCTGCGGTTGCTGCTATGATTAAATTCCAGTTGCTGCTTTTGGAGGAGCTGAGCAGAAAACTTGCCACCAGTGCTACCAGGGAAGCACCCGCGTCATTGCTTCCTAAGCCATAGAGTTTTCCTTCTTCAATAAGGGGAGCAAAAGGATCTCTAGTGTAATGTGCATTTGGTTTTACCGTATCATGATGTGAATTGAGAAGTAGGGTAGGCTGCAGCGGGTTAAAATCTTTTGCAATTGCATAAATATTATTTCCTACACGGCATGGCTCAGCTCCCCATTGCTTCAAAAATTCAACTAATATAGCAGCGGTTCCTTCTTCCTGTTTGCTAAAAGAAGGGGTGGTAATTAAACGTTGCAATAAAGAAACGGCCTCCTGTTTTATGATTGTACTGTTCATTTTATTTTACTAAGGTTGTACCTGCCTTACCTTGTATCAATTCATGTAGCTTTTCTGCTTTTCCAATAAGTACCTGGTTGACTCCTGCCTCCAATGCTCTGAATGCATTATCTAATTTAGGAACCATCCCCGCAAAAATTTTGCCTTCTGCTTTTAAGTGATGGTATTCATCCGCGTTGACGCTGGAAAGCAAAGAATCTTCATGCGCAAGATCTGCCAGTACGCCTTCTTTTTCAAAAGTAAAAAGGAGGCTGGTTGTAAAAGTATTACTGAGCGAAACGGCTAATTCCTGTGCTAGTGTATCTGCATTAGTGTTGAGTAATTGGCCTTTGCCGTTATGTGTGAGTGGAGCAACCACGGGCACAATACCAGTTTTCAGCAGCGTTTTGAATAATTCCGAATTAACTTGATCAATATCACCTACCCAGCCATACTCTATCTGGGTATTTTCTCTTTTGTGGGCCAGTACCGCATTCCCATCTGCTCCCGTTAAGCCCAGTGCATTACAACCTAGTTGTTGTAACTGAACCACTAGCTGTTTATTTAGATAGCCTCCATATACCATCGTTACAATTTTCAGGGTTTCGCTATCTGTAATTCTTCTTCCCTCTACCATTTGTGCGGGTACTCCCAGTTGTTCACTCAGTTGGGTAGCCATTTTGCCTCCGCCATGTACTAATAATTTATGAATGGGTATCCCAGTATTGGTGGTGGCTGGCAAGTTGGAGAAGAGTTGCAGAAATGCTGCAAGTTTTTTTTGATCATCAATCAGATGACCCCCTACTTTTATAATATAGAGTACCGGTTTATCCATGGGCCTGCAAAAGATTTTTTAAAACGGCTTGCGCTGCCCAAACACGATTGCCAGCTTGCTGATTCACTAAACTTGCTGTGCTATCTAGAATCTGATCACTTAACTCTATATTTCTTCGAACAGGAAGGCAGTGCATGACCTTGGCTTGATTGGTGACAGCCAAACGTTCAGGAGTAAGCATCCAAGACTGGGTGTCACCTTCAGCCATCTTACCATATTGCTGATAACTGCTCCAGTTTTTTACATAGACAAAATCTGCTCCCTCCATAGCCAACTTCTGATCATATATAATACCTGCTCCTTTTGTAAACGTTTCCTCCAGCTCCATGCCTGGTGGATGTGTAATAACAAAATCAGCTTTGCCCCAGGCATTAACCCACTCCGCAAAACTATTGGCTACACATTGTGGCAGCGGTTTAATATGCGGCGCCCAGGATAATACCACACGTGGTTTTCTGTTTGTAAAATTGGCTGTACGGTTTGTGATATCCTCCTGAATAGTTAATAAATCTGCCAAGGATTGTAAGGGATGTCTAGTAGCAGATTCAAGGCTCAGAATAGGAACGCCTGCGTACTTGACAAATTGATTTAAAATATTTTCAGCATAGTCCGCTGTACGATCCTCTAAACCAGGAAAAGTGCGAAGGGCCAAGATGTCAAAATACTGACCTAAAATCGGAGCTGCATCCTTTACGTGTTCCACCGTGGTTCCATTCATGATCGCACCTTCTTGAAATTCCATTGACCAACCTTCTGCCCCTATATTAAAAATGATAGCTTCCATTCCTAATTGTTGCGCTGCAATCTGGGTACTCAGACGCGTACGCATACTGGGGTTGAGAAACAAACAGCCCAATCTCTTCCCCTTTCCTAATGCCTGGTCTGCAAAAGGATTCTTCTTATAATAAAGCGCTTGTGCTAGTAACGATTCTATTGAATCAGCATCTTTTACAGATAAAAAATGTTG
>CAINBK010000348.1:0-2053 GCA_903846615.1 uncultured Bacteroidota bacterium | reverse complement strand
CTCCACCGCAGTAACAATGCCTCCAAAGGTTCCATACGAGGCATTTGGCCAGCCACTGAATACAATTGCTGGAAAACCATCAAACAGCAATCGAACTTTTTGTCCAGGGTTAATCAGCGGTGCATCCACTGGCCGGACAAACATTTCAACAGCATAGGCTATTTTTTCGGGTACAATCTCCACAATCATTTCGCCTTCCTTGACATATTCGCCCAATCCTGCTTTTTTTGCTTTGATCACTTGTCCGTTTTGTGGAGCCAGGATATAATACATTCCATTTCGGATTGTATAGCTGGCATATAAGTTTTTCAGTTTTGCAATTTCTACTTGTCCATTTGCTATTGCAGTGAGTGATTGTAATCGATCACCATCTGCTTTTGCTTTTTTCTCTCGGTTGTCCTGTACCTGCGCATTGATCTCAAGACGGGTAATGACCAATTCCTGTTTGGTGTTAGCTAATTTATTCTCTGCGCTTATTTTTTTAGCCAGCGCAGATTGAAAGGATTGATTACGTTGTTCTAGTTGTGTTAAGGAGACTAGCCCGCTATCAAACATAACGCGTTGACGTTCGTATTGTACGCGGGCAATGTTTAAATCATTGGTAGCTGCAATCGTTTCCGCACTGTCTGCTTG
This sequence comes from uncultured Bacteroidota bacterium, assembly GCA_903846615.1. Taxonomy (GTDB): domain Bacteria; phylum Bacteroidota; class Bacteroidia; order Chitinophagales; family Chitinophagaceae; genus JJ008. The sequence goes on along the minus strand of CAINBK010000348.1, from coordinate 1,420 downwards.
GACTTTTAATTCTAGCTGGATCAATTTATTTTTTAATTGCTCAAGCTTCAACCCAATTCCTTTGTCCAGTGCTTCGATTTGTAACGTAGCTGTTCCCGCTTTCTGTTTGTAAAATTCAACGGATTGGGATTTGCCCTCCAGCTGTTCAGCGGTCCGTTCCAAAAGTGCAGGATCCAGGTAGTCTGGCTTTACTTCAGCTAGTTGTATCAGCGTATCTCCTGCTTTAACTACATCTCCCTCTTTTACATACCATTTTATTAATTGTCCTCCGATGATGGTATTTACCTGTTGTGGGCGTTGATCTTGATAAAGGGTAGTAACTAATCCGTTGCTTCTGAAATTCTGTGTCCAGGGCAAAAACAGAATTACTGCCATTCCAAGTAATATTCCAAAAAACCAATTTTTGACCTGGCTTTTACGATCGTACCGGTATACATATTCGTGAGATTTATAATGTTGCGTGTCCATGCTAATTATTTTATATTGGATTTAACCAAAGTGCCATCTTCTGTCATTAATAAAACCTGATCGCAGGTAGCGGCAAATACTTCGTCATTACTCACAACTACTCTTGTGCTTGACTGATATTCTTGTAGCAGTGCAATGACTTTATTTTTTGTACTACTATCCATACCACTCCAAGGTTCTTCAAGCAAAAGCAAACGAGGAGATCCAATTAGTGCCCGTACTAATAAAATTTTATGAATAATCTGTCGGGGTAAGCGTTGACCAGTTGGATCCAGCTCGGTGTCAAACCCTTTAGGTAATGTTGAGAAATAAGCAGACAGACTAACCTTTTGAAAAAGTTCAACAACTTTTTCTATCGAAACATTTTCTCGACCCATGGTTATATTTTCCCAAAGCGTGCCTTGGAAAATATCATGTTGATGCAAGAGAATCCCTATCTGTCCTCGTAACGAATTGAGTTCAAAATTCCGAACAGGGATCTTGTCCATTTGTAGCGATCCTGTAAAATCCGTGTAAGCACCATCCAGCAGTCGAAGCAGGGTTGATTTGCCTGTACCGGCTTTTCCCTGGATACAGACCAATTGACCTGGTTGAAAATCAAAATTCAAATCGTGCAAAACAGGTTGCTTTTCTGAGTAACTGTAGCTGATATTTTCGCCCTGTAGTAAAATTCCTTGATCTGTTTTTGTCATGGGTATCATGCCACTCTCTCTTCTAATGGCTTATCTGTCAGCTTTGCTAATTTGTCTACGGCTGTAAGTGTATCATATACGCTATCCAAATTGATAATTAGTTTTTCAACTGAATTCAAGATGGTTAGAATAACAATCTCTGCCGCTACAAATTGGCCAATATTCAACTGTTGATTCACTAATAGTATGGAGCCAAACACTAGCATGGCTGCAGTGATTGCTGTTTTGAATGCCACTAAGCTTCGATATTGTAATAGTAG
>CAINBK010000347.1:0-5070 GCA_903846615.1 uncultured Bacteroidota bacterium | reverse complement strand
TGTCGAGTTCATCGCGCTCAATAAAAAACAATAAGAGATCAAAAGGACCCTCAAACTGCGGAAGTCGAATCTGATATGAATTATACTGCACGGGTAACTATTTGCTGCTGTTTAATCCAGCATTGCACAAATTTACAGAACTTTGCGACCTATGTCTAACAAATTAATCAGCTGGCTTCTTTTTGTTCTTCTCTGTTTAATCTGGGGAAGTTCTTTCAAATTGATGAAGGACAGTACCGCAGCCCTCACAGGTTCCCAGATTGCTTCACTCCGCATCTTTGCAGCAGCGTTGGTTTGTTTACCCTATGCATTATTTCAGCTTAAGAAAATTGACACTAATCGACTACCCCTGGTGGCCTTTAGTGCAGTTATTGGAAACTTAATACCTGCCTTTTTATTTGCCATTGCGCTTACCCGGATCGATGGTTCCTTAGGAGGGATCCTCAATTCCTTAACTCCCATTTGTGTAGTATTAATTGGAATACTGTTTTACGGAGAGCGTATTGCCAGACAAAAAATGATTGGCTTGCTGATAGGTTTTACCGGTCTGGTACTACTCACGCTGGTGCCGGTATTTACGGGCGAACGCGTGATCAGCTTTGACAACATGAGTTATTTATTACTGCCAGTAGTTGCTACGCTTCTTTATGGTGTCAATGTAAATATGGTCAGCCACCGGTTAAAAGATATCAATCCAATTAACCTTGCAACAGTCTCAGTTGCTTTTATGATCATCCCCTCTACTTTATTGCTTTGGCAATTAGATTTTCTCTCACTTGATTTTAGTAACGCTGCTAACCAGCAAGCAATTTGGGGAACAGCGGCACTAGGTGTATTGGGCAGTGCAGTGGCCACTGTATTATTTTATTCGCTGGTGCAACGTGCAGGCGGACTTTTTGCTTCATTAGTTACCTACGGAATTCCCTTTGTGGCACTATTCTGGGGCTTCCTGGATCATGAAGCCATTACCCTCCTTGAAATTGGATGCTTATTGCTGATTCTTGCAGGTGTTTACCTGGCTAATAGTAGTACAGCCCGTAAATAAGAGACCGAACTTACACGGACATAATTTCTTTCTCCTTGGCTGCCAAATGTGTTTCTACCAGGGTAATATGCTTGTCCGTTAATTGCTGAATGCCACTCTCCGCATCCTTGCACACATCTTCACTAAGTCCGTTTTTCTGTAATTTTTTTACTTGTTCGATAGCATCACGGCGAATATTTCGCACCGCTACTTTACAGTTTTCCCCTTCGCCCTGACATTTTTTTACTAACTCACGACGACGTTCCTCGGTAAGTGGAGGCATAAAAATGCGAATAAGCACCCCATCATTTTGTGGAGTTACCCCCATATTGGCACCAATGATAGCCTTTTCAATAGGCTGTACCATATTCTTTTCCCAGGGTTGAATACTCAGGGTGCGCGCATCCATCACGCTGATATTGGCAACCTGACTAATGGGAACCGGAGCACCATAATAATCTACCATCAAACCATCAAACATTTGAGGGTTGGCCTTACCGGCACGTATCTTGATCAGCTCTGCTTCCAGGTGACCGATTGCTTTTTTCATTTGATCCTGCGCATGGGCAGCGATCGATTGAACATCGTCTAACATGGTTGCAAAATTATGAAGTTTTACACACTATTCCCCGATGCACAACGGAATGAAAAAAAGAAATTAGGTTTGCAAAAAGCAAATCCATGGCCACCACTGCTGAGTTAAAAAATATAGCCACACAAATTCGCCGAGATATTGTTCGCATGGTTCATGCGGTAAACAGTGGTCACCCGGGTGGTTCCCTGGGTTGTGCAGATTATTTCACGGCATTATATTTCAAAATAATGAAGCATCAGCCCTCCTTCAACATGGATGCAACAGAGGAAGATGTTTTTATTCTCTCTAATGGGCATATCTCGCCTGTATTCTATTCTACGCTAGCTCGTGCGGGCTACTTTGATACAAAAGAACTGGCTACTTTTCGAAAAATAAATTCCCGTTTGCAAGGCCATCCAGCCACGCACGAACATTTGCCCGGTATACGGATTGCATCAGGATCCCTTGGACAAGGACTGAGCGTAGCAGCTGGTGCCGCGCTGGCCAAAAAATTAAATGGGAAAAAAGATCTTGTTTTTTCATTACACGGAGATGGTGAATTAAATGAAGGGCAAATCTGGGAAGCTGCACTTTTTGCTGCACATCATAAAGTAGACAATCTGATTGCCACCATTGATTGGAATGGTCAACAAATTGATGGCCCTACTGATAAAGTGATGAACCTTGGAGATCTTGAAGCTAAGTTCCGTTCTTTTGACTGGACCGTTTTACAAATGGACGGTAATGATATGGATAGCACAGTTGCCACCTTGGAAAAGGCAAAATCAATGACGGGTCAAGGAAAACCTATTGTAATCCTGATGCGTACCGCCATGGGAAAAGGTGTTGACTTTATGGAAGGAACCCATGAGTGGCATGGCATTGCACCGAATGATGAACAATTAGCAAAAGCACTGGCTCAATTGCCAGAAACATTGGGTGATTATTAATAAACCGATTCTCGTTTACATTTCTCGTAAGCTAATCTGATGTGTTGCTGCCCTGGCTGCAGGGATCCAGGAGGCAAATAATGCAATCACCAATACTGTTCCGGTAACCAGAAAGAAATCTTCTGCTTTTATCGCAACAGGATAATAATCGATTAAAAAACTTCCCCCCTCGAGCGGAATCAAGTGATAGGTGAGTTGTAACCACGCCAACCCATAAGCCAGTAGCATCCCTATACCACTTCCTAACATCGATAACAATAAGCCTTCTGTTAAAAAAATTCTTCGGACCATATTCCTGTTGGCCCCCAAGGCTTGTAACACCTGTATATCTTTTTGTTTTTCCAATACCAACATCGTGAGTGCACCAATCATGGTGAAAGCTGCCACAATCAGAATCAGGGATAATACTCCATATACAATCCAACGCTCTGTACGCATAACGCGATAGAGCGTTTTGTTCTGTTCATACCTGTCCTCGACTTTTACTTGGTTACCTATGATAGCTTGCAGTTGAGAACGAATTTCGGAAGCATTGGCCTTGGGATTTACTCGCAGCTCCACACTGCTCGCTTCTTCCGCAGTTAATCCTAACTGTTCCCGCATAAAATCAAGAGAAGTAATGGCGTACTGATCGTCAAAATCTTGCTGAATCAAAAAACTAGCCGCCGTTTGAGCCGTATCAACGCGAATGGATTCAGCCCAGTCCACCTGCAAGCCTTCTGTTTTTTTGGGTAAGTACACGGTAATGGGTTCAAGATTGCGATCGGCCAATACAGAGAGGGCCGCTTCCACCCCAGCCCCCAGTACCAAATAAGGACTTGTTGCTGTTCCTATCGCAAATTCCCCACTTACCAAATGCTGCGCAACTCCGCTAACTGATGTATACGAGGTATCCACTCCTTTGAGCGTAACCAATGCTTGATTTTCGCCCGCTTGCAACAAAGCTCTTTCCTCCACCACTAAAGAAACCGCCTCCACTCCTGCTACTTGCTGTAAAGATTTTAACTGAGCAGCAGTGAGGGTTAAAACTTTTCCCTGAGCGGGCATCAAACGCCAATCGGGATAGAAAGAAGAATAAAGTGATTTAACCATTCCCTCGAATCCATTAAATACACTCAATACCAAGATGAGGGCAGCAGTACCCACGGCCATCGCAATCACTGAGATCCGCGCAATCCAATTAATAGCTTGGGTAGATTTAGGTGCTTTAAAATATCGCCAGGCAAATAATAAATGCATGAACGGTTATTAAGAAGCGGAGGAATCGTCAGAAGATGCTGGACGCTCCTGTTGGATCTTTTTGAATAACTCTTCCATTTTAAAAACATGATCCAACGTATCGTCCTTAAAAAATTTTAATACGGGTATACTACGTAATTGATGTCTGACTTGTGCAGCCAGCTCTTTTTTGATCTCATGGTGCCGGTCTTCAATTTTTTGAAGTACCGCTTCGGGATCCTTTACCTGAAATAAACTAAGGTAAAATCGTGCCTCCAGCAAATCAGGGGTTACTTTAACATCAGCGATAGAAACCATACCGCCCTCCAGCATATTCAGACCCAAACGTTGAAAAATGGTGTTCATTTCCTCGTTGAGTAACCCTGCAATTTGTTTCTGTCTTTTTCCTTCTTCCATAAAACCGCTTTCTATCCCTGTAAAAGTAGTTACTTTGTTGCGATCAGCGTTCAAATACATGCGTGCGTACTATCGAATTTTTGGCTACTTAACCCAGTACAAGGGGAGCGTATTACTTTACGCGCTATTTATCCTGGGCAGTATTTTCTTCTCGATTGTGTCCATCGGGATGCTCATGCCTTTTTTGCAACTCATCTTTACCGGAGAGGGCGCTGCCATGATGGAAAGCAGTAATCAAGTCATTCAAACTATCAATAATTATCTGCATCAAAGCATTGCGTCGAATGGCAAAGCGCATACCCTGGGACTCATTTGTATTTTAATGACGGGATTTATTATCGGGAAGAACTTATTCCTCTATTTAGCCTATTACGTACTCAATCCCTTAAAACATCAACTGGTCAACCGTTTAAGAGAGGAGGTTTACGAAAAAGTATTACAGTTACCCATTGGATATTTTTCCGAAAAGAAAAAAGGAGATTTGATCAGTCGGATGACCAATGATGTATATGAAGTGGAGGTTTCCCTGATTGGCGCGCTGGAAGGATGGATTCGGGACCCTTTGACCATCATTATTACCCTATCGGTTTTGTTTTTGATCAGTCCGCAGCTTACGCTTTTTATTTTATTGCTGATTCCGGTATTAGGTTTAGTAATTGGACGAATCACGCGCTCTCTGAAACGGATCTCACAAGAGGTTGCCATCCGATTTGGAGAAACACTTTCCGTGTTGGACGAAACACTGTCAGGATTAAGAGTAGTAAAAGCGTTTGGTATAGAACCCTTGCTAACCGACAAATTCAAAGAAAGTAATCGTCGATTGTTGGCCTCACGCAATCGGATTGGCTACCGAAGAGATCTAGCTTCTCCATTGTCAGAAATAATGG
>CAINBK010000346.1:0-8690 GCA_903846615.1 uncultured Bacteroidota bacterium | reverse complement strand
CGTGAAGGTAGGGCAAGCCGCGGAGAGATCATTTAGTAACTTTGTGAAACAAAAAAGGCCCTTCCGTAGAAACGGACTGACCTCTAACGATTGCTTGCCATATGAAAATCTTGCGCCGGAGCGAAAGCGATAAATCGATTAATAAGAACAGATACAAAACTAGCCCGAGAGGAAAGGCTTGTCAAATCAACTAATCGGGTTTTATCGCATGGCTAACGGGGGGCTAACCGGCTAAAACCCTTGTCCCACAAGGATTTTAGCATATTCAACTTATGATGTCCAACCGCGGAACTGATATATTATTTCAATTGATCAAGTCGCTTGAAAAGGCGGAGAAAAGGCATTTTAAACTCTATATCAAACGTAGTTCGGGCAAAGCGGATCTTAAAGTGGTACGTTTATTTGACGCTATTGACAAGCTTTCAGAATACGACGATAAGGCCTTGCTGAAAAAATTATCGGGCTTTACAAAACCGCAGCTTTCCAATTTAAAAAACCATCTCTACAAAGAAATTCTTTCCAGCTTACGCTTATTAAAAAGTACGGACAGTATCGATTTGCAATTGAGTGAGTTTTATGATAATGCGCATATTCTTTATAAGAAAGGATTGTTTCTGCAAAGTCTTCGTTTGATTGATCGGGCTAAAGAAATGGCGCGTACGCATCGAAAGAATAATATGCTCCCTCAGCTTTTATCACTGGAAAAAAGAATTGAGAGCTTACATATTACGCGGAACATTCAGCATCGTGCGCATACATTAGCGGAGGAGGTCAATGAAGTAAATCTTCATATTGACAGAGTAGGGCGTTTATCAAATCTCTCTCTGAAGCTTTTTGCCTGGTATGTGGAGCATGGTCATGCGCGCAATGAGGCGGACGAAAAAGACATTCGTACTTTTTTAAAAGAGAGTTTGCCTGCCAACGTTCATACGTTAGACGGGTTTTATGAGCAGCTTTATTATTTCCAAAGTATTACCTGGTATGCCTTTATCCGTCAGGATTTTTTACAGTACTACCGCTACTCTCAAAAATGGGTGAATTTATTTCGGAGCAATCCGGAAATGATCCGGGTTGAAACCGGACATTATATCAAAGGGATTCATCAGCTCCTGAATGCACATTTTGATTTACGGAATCACAAAAAATTTACAGTAACACTCAGTTTTTTTGAATCCGTTGCTAAATTGAGTCGGATACGGGAGAACGACAACTTCAGGGTTCAGTGTTTTATTTATTTGAGTACAGCGCGCATTAATCAGCATTTTATACAGGGAAGTTTTGCAGAAGGCGTAAGAATGATTCCTGCTATGAAAAAGGAATTGACAAAAAACGAGCTATTCCTGGATACACATCACGAGATGGTGCTGAACTATAAGTTCGCCATGCTTTATTTTGGCTCTGGCGATTTTGGGCGTTGTATTGACCATCTACAACCCATCATCAATAGTAATACTTCTCTCCGATACGATCTGCAATGTTATGCGCGATTACTTCACTTGATTGCTCATTACGAATTAGGTAACGATATGCTAATGGAATCGTTAACCAAGTCGGTGTATCGTTTTATGTCTCGTTTAAAAAACTTTACGGCCGTTGAGGAAGCTATGTTAAATTATCTGCGCCGTTCTATTACCCTTCGCCCTCGTGAACTGGGTACTGCATTTAAAGATTTATTGGATCAAATCAAGCACTTGGAAAAAAATCGATTTCAAACCCGGGCCTTTGCTTACCTGGATGTTATCTCCTGGCTGGAGGCCAAACTTACTGGAAAATCTATGGGCGAAGTGATTCGTGAAAAGTATCTGGCCAGTAAGCACCGCTAAATTATTCCACAACTCCACGCCCGGTCCTTTTTCCCTTTAACTTGCGCGCATGCAGGAATATCTCCAAGGTTTGAATGAAAGACAGCGCGAAGCGGTGTTGCACAAGGATGGTCCCCTCATGATTGTGGCAGGCGCAGGTAGTGGCAAAACCAAAGTTTTAACAACACGGATAACTCATTTGATGGCGGCTCATCAGGTAGATGCGTTCAATATTTTGGCGCTCACGTTTACCAATAAAGCCGCGCGTGAAATGAAAGAGCGCGTGGAAAGAATATTAGGGAATGGCGAAGCGCGCAATCTGTATATCGGTACGTTTCACTCGGTGTTTGCAAGAATTCTTCGGTTTGAGGCGGATAAGATTGGGTATCCCAAGCATTTTACTATTTATGACACAGACGATGCCAAGAGTGTGATCAAGGCCGTAATTAATGATCTAGATCTGGATGACAAGCACTATAAACCCAATGTAGTCTATAATCGAATTTCATCTGCCAAGAACGCATTGATTGGGCCGGCCGAGTATAAAACTGATTATGCTATTCAGCAGGAGGATATTCGTTCTAACCGACCTGCCATTGGACAGATCTATGAGAATTATGTAAAGCGTTGCTTCCGCAATGGAGCGATGGATTTTGACGACCTCTTACTTAAGTTTTACGAACTGCTCCGCACCATTCCTGAATGCTTATCCCGTTATCAACATAAGTTTAAATACATCCTAATCGATGAGTACCAGGATACCAACCCGGCTCAATATGAGATTATAAAATTATTGGGAGCGCTCCACGAGAATGTTTGTGTGGTCGGAGACGACGCGCAAAGTATCTATAGTTTTCGTGGCGCTACGATTCAGAACATTTTGCAGTTCCAAAAAGATTACGACAATGTAAAAGTGGTAAAGCTGGAGCAGAATTATCGTTCTACGCGTAGCATTTTGGATGTGGCTAATGAGGTGATTAGTCATAATAAAGGACAGATCGAAAAAGTACTGTTTACGGAGAATGCAGAAGGAGAAAAAATTAAATTAGTACGAACACTCACAGACAACGATGAGGGAAAGTTTATAGCCGATTCTATTCAAGAACAGAAGTTGCGGCATCATTACGCTAATAAGGAGTTTGCTATTCTTTATCGTACCAACGCGCAGAGCCGTGCCTTTGAGGAATCTCTTCGTCGTATGGCAATTCCTTATACGATCTATGGGGGTATTAGTTTCTATCAGCGGAAGGAGATCAAGGATATGGTGGCGTACTTGCGGTTGATTGTTAATCCGCGCGATGAAGAAGCACTCAAACGAATTATTAATTATCCCACTCGTGGCATTGGAAAAACTTCGCTCGATAAATTATTACTGCTCTCTAACGAAAAGGATTGTTCTACCTGGGAAATTCTACAACAAGCGCGTGAGCATGGGTTTAGAGCTGGTACGTTAACAGTGCTTGAAGATTTTGTGACCATGATCAAAAGTTTTGCCAGCATGCTTGAAAAAAGTAATGCATATGATGTGGCGTTTTACGTAGGCAAGCAAACGGGTTTGGTTAAGGAACTATTTAATGATAAAAGCACAGAGGGAATTCAACGCTACGAGAATATTCAGGAATTACTCAACTCAATCAAGGAGTGGACGGAGAGTCCAGACAACGAGGACGGCGAACTAGTGGATAAAAGTCTGGGTGCTTATCTCCAACAAATCACCTTGCTTACAGACGCCGATGAAAAGGATGTGGATGCGGATACGGTTAAGTTAATGACGATACACGCTGCAAAAGGTCTTGAGTTTTCCTGTGTGTTTGCGGCCGGCCTGGAGGAGTTGTTATTCCCCAATGCCATGGCTATTAATACGCGGGAGGAATTAGAGGAAGAACGCAGATTGTTTTATGTGGTGATTACGCGGGCCAAACAGAAACTTTGGATCACTTATGCTAATACACGTTATCGATTTGGTCAATTGGTACAGAATGAACCCAGTCGTTTTTTAGAAGAATTGCCTGCTGCTTCGCTCGACAGAAGTTTCGCAGGAACAAAAACAATTCCTAGTAGACCTTCGCAATCCAATTGGGGTGGATATGGTCCTGGACGAACACGTGAAAGTAATCCCGAGCGCACTACAGGTAGTAGTTCGTCCGAAAAACCTTCTTACCTAGCTCCTAAACCTTCTGTCCATAAGGTTGTTGAACATGTACCAAGTCCCGGGTTCGCCCCCAGTGATATGACAGAACTGGAAGCGGGGCAACGGGTAGAACACATGAAGTTTGGCTATGGGGAGGTAATTAAAGTGGAGGGTTCGGCTCATAACCCGATTGCCACGGTTCGTTTTGAAAATAACGGAGAGAAAAAAATTATGCTCAATTACGCCCGCCTTCGCATTGTAAAATCTTAATCTGATTCAAATGGAACAGGAGCAAGGCTGGGATCCCGAAGTGAGTGCTTTTTTTATTCGCATTATCAATGCTATTGCCATCACATTATTTTGGATGCTGACGGCTTCCACCATTGGATTATATGCAGGACTGGCTATACCCGGGGAGTTTCCAATTTGGGTAACGGTCTTGTATTACTTGCTATTGGTACTTTCTTTTGCAGCCTTGGTCCGTTACTTAAGAAATGCTTGGAAAAAACACCACAAGTAATTTGTGCATTTAGCTGCTGTGATCAGATACAATTACCCAGCTTCCTTTAATTTTTCGAAGTAGTAAAGTATAATGTCCACTAGCATCGCCAATACTTCTCTTCAAATACCATTTTCCTACTACTTCGTAATAACGCGGCGATAGTTTTTTTACTACCAGAATTGTAAAATTCAATTTACCCATAGCCGCGGTGTCCGGATAACCCCGCTTGTAATTTGCAAGGGTATTGCTCCACCCATAGGTGATACCGGATTTTCCAATGAAGCGTAAAGAGTCATTTTCCCAATAGCCTTTCATAAACCCTTGTAGATCGCCTTTATTCCAAGCGGCTGTTTGGGTATCGAGTAAATCGAGAATGGCACGTGCATTTCTGTCTTGAGTAATTCCGGTGGAGCTCCACAGAATACTGATTAGTATAAGAAGTAGGATACGCATACCCTAAGATAAGATGCTTGGAGCAGTTTGTATTAGTGATCGCAATCGTCGTGGTGTGCGTGATTGTGTACGCGGCAAGAACGATGGTTTTGAATATGTGCTCCAATAATCAGGACAACCGCTGGAATCAGCAGCCAGAACTGAACAATCAGAAATACCTGTTTTAAAGCCAATAGAGCAATCCCTGCGCTAAATAGTAACCAGGGCTGCAGCCGATGATGATGTTTTTTGTAACCATGGTACATGGAGTAGCTCCCAATCCCAAAGGCCAGCACAATCATTCCTATTTCGAAAACCAGATTATGAATAATGTTGATTCCAAATAAAGGAAGGCTGGTCAGAAAAAGGGGTAGGAGGGCACAGTGAATGGCACAAGCGATGGAAGCGCTTATCCCAATAGCATCCCAATTGATTCGAAGTTTCATGCTCTGCAAATTTACAAAAAAGCAACAAGGTTGCAAAAATGACTTTTGCCACGGGTATAGCGCCTGTGACTTCGTACTTTTGCATCACAATTGTTTCTATGTCCAAAAAGGGATGGTTTTACATAGGGTTTTTTGTTTGTCTTGCGCTGGCATTTTATGCCGTGCTAGCGGTTACTATCCCTGGCTTTACAAAAAGAGGCGTTCCGCCGGTGAGTTATATCCGTCCTTTCCAATTTATTACCCAGGATGGTCTAGCGTACACCCAGGAAAACGTAAAAGGTAAAGTATTTATCGCCACCTACTTTTTCACTACCTGCAAAGGGATTTGTCCACGGATGAACTACAATCTGAAATCCGTGTATGATCAATTAAAGGACGAATCTGATTTTTTATTGTTGTCGCATACCTGTGATCCAGAAACGGATTCGGTACAGCAATTAAAAAAGTATACAGACTCATTGGGTATCGATACTCGTAAATGGATTTTTTTGACGGGACGAAAGGATAGCTTGTATAACATGGCCCGTCTTAGCTATACTATTGATGATCCCGCAAATAATGTAAAGTCTATCGAAGACGATTTTTTACATACACAGTTCTGGGCCCTAGTTGATCGCAATGGAGATGTTATAAGAATTTATGATGGACTTGAGGATCGTGAAGTGCAAGGGTTAGTCAAAGATGTTCGCAAATTATTGGCTGATGGTGCTAATTTTAAGTAATGGCTGTTCGTAAACAAATTGAATCTACCTTGTCTGTAAAGGAGCCTCTTAAAAATAAAGGACTCAGTGTTACAGATAGCCGTACAAAAATTCTGCAACTCTTTATGCAGCAGAAAGGTGCGCTTTCCCATGGGGATATTGAAAAAAAAGCAGGCGCCACCTTTGATCGGGTAACGATCTACCGCACACTTCAAACTTTTTTGGATAAAGGAATTATTCATGCTATTCCCAGTTCAGATAATGCCGTTCGTTATGCGCTTTGTCAAGACGAATGTGGTCCGGGGCATCACCATCATCAGCATATTCATTTTATCTGCAGTCGTTGCAAGCAAACTTTTTGTCTCGACGATATTGTAACGCCTGATCTTCGCTTACCCAAGGGCTACCAATCTCAGGAGATTGATGTGTTGGTAAAAGGAATTTGCAAACAATGCAATCCTACTTCCAAAAGGGCCTGATCATAGCTGCTCATTTTTGGAGCTGATTACTTTTTTTCTTCTATTGACTAGTCTCATTCTCATTCGCGTTGTAGCTACCTACTTTGAGATACTATGCGACTTTATTCATATTCTTTCTTATTACCCTTTCTACTACTGCTCTGGGCCTGCAGTTCTTCTTCGAAAATCACCAGCTCCTGGCGTTCGCCCGATAGGGCTACTCTTTCTTTTAAAAAAGTAGTGGTATTAGGACTAATCAGAGATGCAGACCGCACTATACGAGAGGAGATGGAGCAATACCTGGCTTCTGCACTACGGAATCGGGGTCAATGGGCCGAGTGCGCTTGTGAATTGTATGGACCGAAAGAGTTTGACCAATTAAACGAACAACAAGCTATTGAAAAGCTAAAAAGCAAAGGGGTAGATGCCGTATTGACCATTGTGTTACTAGATAAAACAAAAGAACGCTATTATGTGCCCGGGCATATGAATTACACGCCATATGGTTTTTATTATAATCGTTTTTGGGGCTACTCGCGCGCCATATACGGGCGGATCTATTCTCCCGGGTATTATGTAACCGATACTAAATATTTCTGGGAATCGAATCTTTATGATTTGACCAGCGGGGATCTTCTGTATTCTTCACAGAGCCAAAGTTTTGATCCGTCCACTTCTGCTGCGATGGGAAAGGAATACGGAAAATTGATTGTGGAGGATCTCGATGCTAAGCGAGTCATTGCTTTTGCTGCAGTACCCACCAAATCCCCCTGACATTCGATTTCCATTGAGGAAGTAGCCAAACTATTATGATTTCCTCTGCTAATTCTGCTATGGTAATAAAGGCAGCTGCATAGAACAAGGGATAGTAAATGGTTTCAAAGAAAAAGAACGAGAGCAAAAAAACTCCTTGAGCCAGCGCCGCCAGTTTAGCCAGGTAGGTATGAAAACTAGTAATTTTCCCATAGCGGAATAATGCAAATCCCGTTTGTAGCAGAAATAAAATACCCAGCGGTAAGAGCAAAGTCCATTGCTCAATGAAAAATTGGGGTTGTAGCACTCCGAGTCCTAGAATAGCAACTAATACAGTAAGATCATCTCCCACAGAATCTAGTCTTGTTCCCAGTATACTGGTTACTTTAAATGTTCTTGCTAATACCCCATCAATTAAATCGGTAAAGAAACTTACTCCTAATAACCACTTGAACAGTTCTTGTTCGCCCTTAAAAAGTAATACAACCAGCAGCGGTGCTGTGACAATTCTGTAAAGTGTAATACAGTTGATCAAGTAAAAGGCGATCGATTCAGTTTTTTGAGCCATGGGTTGTATTTGCGTCAAATGATTGTAATAGTGTTAGCACCTGTTTATCGGTTACCTCCTCGAAGTTTTCGTAAAACCGGCCCACTCCAATAAATGGATCCGGATCTGCACAGCTGATCAATTGATCGACCAGCGGTTCAAGTCGAGCTCTAGCCTGTACCGAACAAACAGGAGTAGCAATTACTATTTCTGCAGGTTGTTTTTTTTGAATCGCCGGTAAGGCCGCCAATATGGTTCGCCCTGTAGCAATTCCGTCGTCAGTAATAATTACAGTTTTACCCGTTAGTGAAACCGGCGATTTATTTTCCCTGAAAAGCACATATCGGCTTTTCAATTGTTCTTGAATTCGTTTAGATTCTGTTTGTAAGTACGTATGATCTACGGCTACATCGTTCTCAATTAAAATAAAATCAGGCCCAACAGCCCCTATGGCAAATTCGGGATTTCCCGGGGCGCCAATTTTTTTGGTCATTAGTAGATCAAGGGCTGCGTGTAATTTTTTAGCAAGAATACACCCAATGGGTACGCCGCCTCGTGGAACGGCAAGCACCACCACGTTTTGCTTATAGTAATCCTTTAGCAGGATCACTAATTTCATTGCGGCTTCTTGGCGATTTTTGAATAACATCTGTGTAGCGTTATTCAAGTTACCAGCATACAGCGCCATTCCCAGTGAGACTACTCACTGGTTCTATTGAGAATGGTCAGTTGCAGTATTGGCAATCAGATCACGTATTACAACTGAAGCGGCAACGGATCCAAAGGTGGCGGGCAAGTAGGAGATGGTGCCGTATGCTGATTTTTTATAATTGCGGCCATCGGTTAACATCAGACTTTCTCGAATGGGTTCCTCTGGGGAAAACACCACTTTTAACCCCTTTCGAATCCCAAATCGGG
>CAINBK010000345.1:0-7534 GCA_903846615.1 uncultured Bacteroidota bacterium | reverse complement strand
TGTAACAATAGCCTAGGCCGAAGGTTCGGTTGGTTCTAAAAAAAATCAAACAGGGATAGCTGACTTTGCAAAAAGTGGGTTGAGCTTGTCTGTTTCAATCACACCATCTCTTAGGCGAACAATGCGGCGAGAGTGGTTGGCAATATCTTCCTCGTGTGTTACCACTACAATGGTGTTTCCATTATGGTAGATTTCCTCAAATATTTCCATGATCTCACCGGATGTACGGCTATCTAGATTACCAGTAGGTTCATCTGCTAAAATAATCGACGGATCGTTCACCAAGGCTCGGGCAATAGCCACGCGCTGGCATTGTCCACCCGATAATTCATTGGGGCGGTGGTGACTACGGTCAGTTAACTTCACAAGCTCCAGCATCTGCATGGCTTTTTCGAGCCGCTCTTTCTTTTTCATTCCTGCATATACCAGCGGCAAGGCCACATTCTCTGCAGCAGTTAATCGTGGGAGCAAATTGAATTGCTGAAACACAAATCCTATTTCTTTATTTCTTACCTCGGCCAAGGCGTCGTCGGCCATTTGACTTACATCGTTGTTGTTCAGGACATATTTCCCTGCAGTGGGGGTGTCCAAACAACCAATGATATTCATGAGGGTGCTTTTCCCGGAACCGGATGGTCCCATTAGTGCTACATATTCGTTCTTAAAAATATCCAGTGACAGACCTTTCAATACGGGCAACTCGTGCTTGCCCATGAAGTAACTTTTTTTAATTTCTTCCAAGTGAATAATACTGGCTGCCATATGCTGTTTTTGAAGCGTAGTACAAAGATAACTGATCCCTTTTGCTATCTTCGCCCGCAATGGACAAGCAGAAGCAAATTGTGATGAGCGGTATTCGCCCCACAGGGTATTTGCACCTTGGAAATTATTTTGGGGCCCTTCGTAATTATGTAAAAATGCAGGAGGTTTATCCCTGCTTTTTTATGGTTGCGGATTTGCATTCATTGACAACGCATCCTGACACCGCGTCCCTCAAGGAAAATGTCCACCGGGTTTTAGCGGAGAACATTGCCTGTGGCTTGAATCCTGATCAGGTTGCTCTTTACTGTCAGAGTCATGTTCCCGAAACGGCTGAACTTTATCTCTACCTGAACATGTTGGCCTATAAGGGCGAACTGGAAAAAACAGTTACTTTCAAAGACAAGGCGCGCCTTCACCCCGACAATGTGAATGCAGGATTGCTGACCTATCCAGTTTTGCAAACTGCAGATATTATTCTTCATAGGGCTTCATTAGTTCCTGTTGGAAAGGATCAGGAGCAGCACTTGGAGATGGCTAGGAATTTTGTGCAACGTTTCAATCACCGATATGGTGAGGTTTTCCCAGAGCCGCAGGCTTTCAACTTTGGCAGTGAGTTGGTGAAAGTACCCAGTCTGGATGGTACTGGTAAGATGAGTAAAAGCGAAAATAACCTGGCTACTCTTTATCTGGCCGATGATGATGATACCATTCGTAAAAAAGTAATGAAGGCCAAGACAGATGCGGGGCCCACAGCACCCAATACCCCCAAGCCTGATTACATTGAAAATATTTTTTTATTGATGGAATTGGTCAGTGAACCAGCCACTATTTCAGCGTTTGAGGAAGCTTACCGGGGTTGTACAATCCGCTATGGTGATCTGAAAAAACAGCTGGCTGAGGATATGATTCGGTTTATGGCGCCTATTCGAGAAAAGGCAGCTTTGTTACAAAAGGACACTAGTTATCTTGAAAAAGTAATGAAGCAGGGCGCAGAAAAGGCGCGTGCAAGCGCGGCTGCTACGATGTCCATAGTAAGAAAGTCCATGGGTCTCAACTATTATTGATTTTCCCTACTTTTAACCCCCACCTAAAAATTGGCTTCGGCCCTCGGCATGGCAAAGGCAAAGAAACCCAAACATATAGCAATAGCTGGTAATATTGGAGCGGGTAAAACCACGCTCACAGAGTTGCTCAGTAAACACTATAAATGGATTCCACATTTTGAAGATGTTGATCATAATCCTTACCTCATGGATTTTTACGAGGATATGCCTCGTTGGAGTTTTAATCTGCAAGTCTATTTTTTAAATAGCCGTCTTAAACAGCTGGTGGAAATTCAGCAGGGAACGGAAACTGTTATCCAGGATCGTACCATCTATGAAGATGCAAACATCTTTGCGCCCAACTTACATGAGATGGGTTTGATGAGCAAACGTGATTTTGATAATTATTATAATTTCTTTCAAACGCTCAAAACATTGGTACAGCCTCCTGATTTATTGATCTATTTGCAGGCTTCAGTGCCTACCTTGGTTGGGCAAATTCAAAAAAGAGGTCGTGATTACGAAGAGAACATACGACTTGATTATCTTAAAAAGCTGAATGAATACTATAACAAGTGGATTGCCAACTATAAGGAAGGTAAGCTGCTGGTGATTGATGTTGATAAGATCAAATTTGCTGAACGTGAGGAAGATTTGGGAGAGATTATCAGCAAAGTTGACGGGGCGCTTTACGGATTGTTCTAGTACAATCTTTTTCGGAACCCGCTATACATTTAATTTCTCTTATGAAATACCATCCGCTGAACTCAGCTTTGTTTACGCAAAATCGCCAACGATTTTCCAAGGCATTGCCCTCCCGTACGCTGGCTGTTTTTGTAAGTAATGATGCCTTTCCCTCCAATGGAGATGCCCTGCATGCTTTCAAACAGAATAGTGACTTGTACTGGCTTACCGGAATTGAACAAGAGGAAACCATGGTCATATTGTTTCCGGATAATCCAGATCCAAAATATCGTGAAGTATTGGTGTTGGTTCGTCCCAATGAACTTAAAGAAAAGTGGGATGGCCGACAATTACGTATAAAAGAAGCACAAGCCATTAGTGGTATTCAAACTATTGTATGGTTGGATAGTATCGATGCTTTATTACAAACCTGGGTTCATTTAGCAGAGACCATTTGTTTGGATAGTAACGAGAATGACCGTAAGGCCAGCTTAATTCGGACACGGGAGTATCGTTTCATTGAGGAAATGAAGCAGCGTTATCCTTTACATCAGTATTGCAGGGCAGCAAAAATCATGCGTGAGTTGCGTGCCATCAAAACTCCATTGGAAGTGGAGGTGCTTGAGCAAGCCATTCATATTACGGAGCAAACATTTAGACGGCTGCTTGGCTTTGTGAAGCCTGGTGTGATGGAATATCAGATCGAAGCGGAAATCTGGCATTCATTTTTAAATCAACGAGCAACAGGGCCTGCTTACCATAGTATTATTGCAAGCGGCGATCGTGCGAGAACCCTGCATTACATTGCCAATAATCAGGAGTGTAAGGCTGGAGAATTATTGTTGATGGATTTTGGTGCAGAATATGGCGGCTATTGTGCAGACCTTACCCGAACAATACCTGTGAGCGGAAAGTTTACGCGTCGTCAAAAGAATGTTTACAATGCTTGCCTGCATTTACATAATTATGCAAAAAGTATTTTGAAGCCCGGGATTTCAATTGTGGCGTATACTGATAAAATTGGCGAGGAAGCCACCCAACAGTTTTTAAAATTGGGGCTGCTCCGAAAATCTGATGTAAAGAATGAGGATCCGGAAAACAGAGCTTATCGCAAGTATCTCTACCATGGCATTTCTCATCATCTCGGCATTGATGTACATGACCTGGGTACACGAACAGAATCCATTAAAGCGGGCATGGTATTTACCATCGAGCCGGGAATTTATATTGAGGAAGAGCAAATGGGTATTCGAATTGAAAACAATGTTTGGATTACTAAGTCCGGTAATAAGGATCTGATGAAAAACATTCCAATTGAGGCCGAAGAAATTGAGGCCTTGATGAAAAAATAACTATGGTGAAGCAAATTCCTAATCTGTTCACCTTGTTGAACCTTGTATTTGGTTGTATGGCCTGCGTTGCTGCCTTACAGCCGGGTATTATTATGACCGCCGATAACAGCGGTCAACTCTATTATGACGTGCCGGAGCAAATTTGGCTGGCCTCTCTTTTTATACTGGCGGGCGCTGTTGTTGATTACTTTGATGGGTTATTAGCGCGCTTATTAAAAGCCAGCTCGGCAATGGGACGTGAGTTAGATTCGCTTTCTGACGTAGTTAGTTTTGGTGTAGCGCCCTCACTGATTCTCTATCAGTTTTTACGGCTCTCCTGGGCGCAAGGGGAGCAAGCCCTGGATCAGTCGGTTTATTTACTCTGGCCTGCATTTCTTTTACCCGCTGCTGCAGCCTGGCGTTTGGCAAGGTTCAATTTGAATCAGGCAACAAGTACGCAAAACTATTTTAAAGGATTGCCTGTGCCGGCTGCCGGTCTTTTTGTGGCTTCTCTTCCGTTAGTCTACTGGCAGGTTAATGAAGCATGGGTTTCTGCGCTGCTTCTCAACACATTTTTTCTATACGGGGTTATCCTGGTTTTATCAGGGTTGATGGTGTCACAGCTGCCTATTCTTGCTTTTAAATTCACTTCACTCTCCTGGAAGGAAAATAAGCTTCGCTTCGGAATATTATTATTGTCTATTGTTTTGCTATTGCTTTTGCAATGGGTAGCTATTCCGCTTATTATTATGGTCTATGTTCTCTTATCTTTGTTTTTCAAAAAGCTGTTTGCATGAGTTATATTGTAGAAATTAAAGTAATGCCCCATAAAGAACTGTTAGATCCACAGGGAAAAGCGGTGCTGGGTGGTTTATCAAACCTGGGACTAGCAGGGGTAGCAGACGTGCGAGTTGGAAAGAATATAACACTGCAAATTGATGCGGACTCTGCCGCCGCTGCTGAGGCCATTGCACGTGAAGCTGCACAGCAATTATTGGCTAATCCAGTGATGGAGTATTTTGAAGTTCGCTGCGAAAAAGCCTGATTCAACTAAAAACTACGGCACGTGACGGTTATCGAGCATACTGATTCAAGTCCGGCCAATTTATCTCCCACTACAGCGCTGTATTTGGTTCCGACCCCCATTGGCAACTTAAGGGATATCACGCTTCGTGCGTTGGATGTGTTGCAGGAGGTTGATTTAATTCTAGCCGAGGACACACGCACTAGTGCCGTATTGTTACAGCATTATACTATTCAAAAGCCAATCAGTCCCTATCACCAGCATAACGAACACAAAGTATTGCAGCATTTGGTGGATCAACTCAAAAACGGGAAACGGATGGCGCTTATCACGGATGCCGGTACGCCTGGTATCTCTGATCCTGCTTTTTTATTAGTGCGTGCTTGTATTCAAGCAGGAGTACAAGTAGAAACCTTGCCTGGTGCTACTGCTTTTGTACCTGCGTTGGTGAATAGTGGCATTCCTTCTACACGATTTTGCTTTGAAGGATTTCTCCCACTCAAGAAGGGTCGGCAAACCTTGTTAAAGACACTGGCTGAGGAAGAAAGAACCATTATACTGTATGAGTCACCTCAGCGATTGATCAAGACACTCGAAGAATGTTGTAATTATTTTGGAGAAGAACGATGGTGTAGTGTAAGTCGAGAGTTAACTAAGCGCTTTGAAGAAAATTTCAGAGGAAGTTTGCGAGATTGTATAAATCATTTTTCTGCTAAGACTATCAAAGGTGAATTGGTAATTGTTCTGGCTGGAAAATCCTAATTAATAAATCATTTACAATGATAAGAATACTTTGTACCCTAACATTTGTGATTTGCTCTCTGCTTACTGTTGCTCAAACTGGAGCCTGGCAGCAACGTGTAAACTACAAGATGGAAGTAGATATGGATGTAAGCACTAATCGCTTTGCCGGTACGCAGCGTTTAGATTATTGGAATAACTCACCAGATACACTCCGTCGGGTATTTTTTCATCTTTATTTCAATGCCTTTCGCCCTGGTAGTATGATGGACACACGCAGCAGGCGCCAGGGTACTATACAGGTTGGTCGTGGCGTGGATTGGGATGGACGAGTAAAAGACCGTATTGTTAATCTAAAGCCCGAGGAATATGGTGAGCAAACGGTAAAAGTGCTTAAGATGAACGGCAGGGTACAGCAACTGTTGATGCATGAAACAATTTTGGAAGTGGTCTTGGACAATCCAATTCTTCCTAAAAGTAAAGTAGTATTTGATTTAGAATTTGAGGGGCAGGTTCCCTTGCAAATTCGCCGAAGTGGTCGGGATAATCCCAGCTCTAAAGTTCGTTACTCGATGAGTCAATGGTATCCAAAAATTTGTGCTTATGATGAGGATGGTTGGCATCCCACTCCTTATGTAGGAAGGGAGTTTTATGGAGTGTGGGGGAACTTTGATGTGAAAATTAGAATAGACAAACGTTATATATTGGGTGGTACAGGTTATCTGCAAAATCCACAGCAAATTGGTTACGGCTATGAGCAACCCGGACAAGTGGTGAACAGACCTACTGGTGAGAAATTAACCTGGCATTTTGTGGCACCTCAGGTGCACGACTTTATGTGGGCGGCCGATCCTGAATATATTCATCGAACATTAAAAATTCGTGATAGTATTCCTGCTTCTAAAACTTCGCCTGCACTTCCTGCCTTGACACTCCATTTGTTGTATAAAACCACCAATGAAAAAGCAGAGAATTGGGAAAAAATATTAACAGATGCTGCCAGGGCCTTGCCATTTATAGAAAAGCATTTTGGCATTTATCCCTATAAACAATATTCATTCATACATGGTGGGGATGGTGGTATGGAATATCCAATGTCAACCTTATTAATTGGACCGGGTGCTTGGCTGCATGAATGGATGCACAATTGGTACCAAGGTCTATTGGCTACCAATGAATCTTTATATCCTTGGATGGATGAAGGATTCACCACGTTTGCGGAAGATCGCATTAGCGCTTTTCTACAAAACGATTCATCCTTTGCACATGCAGGTTCTTACCGCGGATATGTGAGTTTGGCAAAGAGTGGTCGTGAGGAACCACTCACTACACATGCGGATCACTATAATACCAATGCCGCATATGGTGCAGCTTCTTATTCTAAAGGTGCTGTGTTCATGGAACAACTGGGGTATATCACTGGTGCTGCTGTAAGAGATCAGATCTTATTGGATTACTATGATAAATGGAAGTTTAAACATCCTACTGTGCACGATTTGACTCGGTTGGCTGAAAAAAGGAGTGGATTAAAATTGGATTGGTACAAAGAATATTGGGTCAACTCAATTAAAACTATCGACTATGCTATCGATAGTTTATGGGAAGAAAAGGGCCTCACCCAGGTTCGTCTAAAGCGAATTGGTCTTATGCCTATGCCAATTGACTTACAATTAACATTTGCAGATGGTTCAAAAGAGCTGCACTATATTCCACTTGATTTGCAATATGGTCAAAAACCGATTGAGGATAATTCAATTTCTCGCATAGTGTATCCAGCTTGGAAGTGGACTCATGGTACCTATACCATAACCACTACTCGTAAGCTGACTACACTGCAGGTAGTGGAAATTGATCCATCACAGCGGTTGGCAGATTTGGACCGAAAAAACAACCAGTTAAAATTAAATTGGTCCCAACCCGGAACGATGTCTGTGCAATAGTTTAACGAG
>CAINBK010000344.1:0-5327 GCA_903846615.1 uncultured Bacteroidota bacterium | reverse complement strand
TGTGATGTATTGGTTGCTATGAATGCAGCTGCCTTAAAAGTAAATCTGAAAGCCCTGAAGAAAGGTGGTAAGATCATTGCAAATACAGATGGGTTTGATGCTAAGAATTTGCGCTTGGCTAACTATCCAGATGGTGTTAATCCCTTGGAGGATGGAAGTCTCACCAATTATGAAGTGTTCAAGATGGATGTAACAAAAATGACCCGCGAGGCGCTCAAAGATGTTACACTCGGCATGAAAGAGAAGGACCGTGCAAAGAATATGTTCGTGCTGGGATTTTTGTATTGGATGTATGGCCGTGAAATGGAAAATACAATCAACTTTATCAAAGAAAAGTTTTCCAAGAAGCCCGATATCATGAATAGCAATATTGCGGTGTTGCAAGCGGGATATAATTACGGGGACACTACAGAAACATTTACTACAACCTATTCGGTAGAGCGCGCCAAAATGGAACCCGGTTCTTATCGTTCCATCATGGGCAACCAGGCGTTGTCACTTGGTTTAATTGCTGCGTCACAAAA
Source organism: uncultured Bacteroidota bacterium (assembly GCA_903846615.1). Classification (GTDB taxonomy): domain Bacteria; phylum Bacteroidota; class Bacteroidia; order Chitinophagales; family Chitinophagaceae; genus JJ008. The sequence continues at coordinate 4,803 of CAINBK010000344.1, read as the reverse complement.
AAGCGGATTACCACTCTTTTTAGGATCTTATCCGATCACGCCCGCTTCTGATATTCTGCATGATCTTTCCAAGTATAAAAACTTTGGGGTTCGTACTTTTCAAGCGGAGGACGAAATTGCCGCTATTACTTCTGCCATAGGAGCTTCCTATGGTGGTGCTTTAGGTATTACTACTTCCAGCGGTCCTGGTATTGCTTTAAAAGGCGAGGCTATGGGTTTGGCTGTGATGCTGGAGATCCCCTTATTGGTTATTAATATCCAACGCGGCGGTCCTTCTACGGGTTTGCCTACTAAAACAGAACAAAGTGATTTGATGCAGGCATACTACGGACGAAATGGAGAATGTCCAATGCCCATTTTGTCTGCTTCCACACCTGCGGATTGTTTTGATGCGATTTATGAGGCTGTTCGTATTTCCATTCAGCATATGACACCTGTCATATTTTTAAGTGATGGATATATTGCTAATGGCGCTGAACCTTGGCGTTATCCGCAATCGAAAGATCTTCCAGCGATTGAAGTAAAATTCAAAACAGCATTGGACGAAGGGGAAGAAAAGTACAAGCCCTACGCACGCGATCAAAAGTTAGCACGTCCCTGGGCTGTTCCCGGTACTGCCGGTTTGGAGCATCGTATTGGAGGATTGGAGAAGCAAAATATTACCGGTAATGTGAACTACGAACCGGAGAATCACCAACTGATGGTAAAACTTCGTCAGGAAAAAGTAGATAAGATTGCCGAGTATATTCCGGAGCAAAAATTAGACAGTGGTCCTGAAAAAGGAAAAATATTAGTGTTGGGTTGGGGTTCTACTTATGGAGCTATCAAATCTGCCGTAGCGGAATTGCAAGCCCGTGGTGAAGCGGTTAGTCATGCACATCTCAGATATGTACGTCCCTTCCCACGTAATCTGGGAGCACTCATCAAGAATTTTGATCAAGTCCTTATACCGGAAATCAATAACGGGCAGCTGATCAAAATAATTCGTGACACTTATTTAGTCGATGCCAAAGGGTATAACAAAATCATGGGTGTACCCATTACTAAAACGGAGTTGGTGCTTTGTCTCGAAGAGATGCTAGGTGGGAAAAACTAAAAAGCTTTTCTTTTAAAAGCAGCACATCCATCCTGCAAGCCACATTTTTCACATTGGGGGCTACGTGCAACACAAGTATATCGGCCATGCAGGATCAGCCAATGGTGTGCTTTGTGAATGAGCGAGGCTGGAAAATTTTTAATTAATATTTTTTCTACGGCCAGTGGTGTAGTGGCGGTTGATGGTACCAATCCAATTCTTCTGCTTACCCGAAACACATGCGTGTCAACGGCCATGTTGGGTTGATTGTCAATTACAGAAGTAATTACATTGGCTGTTTTACGTCCCACGCCGGGTAGTTGAACTAATTCTTCGACGGTCATGGGTACTTCTCCTCCAAAATCCTTGATTAGTTTTTGTGCCATTCCAATCAAGTGTTTGGATTTATTATTGGGGTAGGATATACTTTGAATCAAGGGGAACACTTGCTCAAAACTGGCTTTTGCCAAAGCCTGCGGGGTAGGAAATTTTTTAAATAGGGCAGGAGTGGTTTGATTGACGCGTTTATCGGTGCATTGCGCTGATAAAATTACCGCCACCAATAATTGGTAGGGATTATCATAGAACAACTCAGTCTCTGCATCGGGGGCGTGGGAAAGGAAATAGTCCGTAACAAATTGGTACTTCTGTTGGCGGGTCATGGCCGCAAGTTACGGATCAACGAACGGTCTGCACCGCTGTACTGGCGGCATAGCGAAGTACGTTAAGAATTACTTCGGTACGGGGAGTTTCAAGTGTACGATCTAGGCGTTGTAAGGTAGTCTTGAGGACCCCCATTTTTTCGCGAAGCGTCCAGTCTGTTTCCAGTGCTTCCTCCAGGGCTACCCGGCGAGGGGCCTCCATTTCGTTGTAGAGGTAAAGGACTAAATCTTCGGGGGTGTAGGAGTACATGGGGTGAATCATCAAATGATACTACCTAGAAACGAGAAAGGGGATCCCTTATTGTGTAAAGGCTGAGAAAGGGCTTATTTTTTTGGGGTTGCAGGCTTTTCCGTGATCAGAAACAGGTCCTCATTGTCCTTTTTCATCAGGTATTTTTCCCGGGCATATTTTTCAATAGTAGCCGGATTTTTCTTCAGCGATTCCAATTCCTTCCGCTCCAATTCAATCTGTTTGGAATAATACTCTTTGGTTTTTTCCAATTTGTGTAACTCTCGTTTACGGTCTAATTGCGTAAACAAATCATTTTTATCCAGGAACAATACAATTACTATAAAAATGGCAGTGGCAATAAAATATTTATTGCGAATCCAAGGTGGGATGGTAGAGAGAAACTGGTTCATGTATTCATCAAAGATAAAGAGGGGCTTGATTCGCCCCTCTTTAAATTATTTGCCAAATTTGATTTTTCCTTTTGGATAGATGGCTGAGCTTCCCAATAACTCTTCGATGCGTAAGAGCTGATTGTATTTTGCCATCCGATCCGTACGAGAGGCGCTTCCTGTTTTAATTTGTCCGCAGTTCAGGGCCACTGCCAGATCAGCAATAGTCGTATCCTCAGTTTCCCCGCTTCGATGACTCATGATGGTATTGTAACCATTGTGCTGAGCTAAGGATACAGCATTGATGGTTTCCGTAATGGTACCGATCTGGTTCACTTTTACCAATAAGGCATTACCAATTCCTTTATCAATACCCTGTTGTAAACGCTCCACATTGGTTACAAAAAGATCGTCTCCCACTAGCTGGCATTTAGTCCCTACGGCTTCAGTGAGCATTTTCCAGCCCGCCCAATCGTCCTCGGCCATACCATCCTCAATACTACAAATCGGATATTTTTTTACCCAGCTCTCCCAGTATTTAGCTAACTGTTCGCTGCTCATTTCTTTTCCACTGCTCTTATGAAAAACATATTTCTTTTTCTTGCTGTCCCATAGTTCGCTGTTGGCGGCATCCATCGCAATTTTGATTTGGCTACCTGTTTTGTAACCTGCAGCCTCAATAGCCGTCAATACAGTTTCAATTGCTTCTTCATTGCTTTGGATATTTGGTGCAAAACCACCTTCATCTCCTACGTTGGTACTATATCCTTTTTTCTTGAGTACTGTTTTGAGGGCATGAAAAATTTCAACTCCCCAACGTAAACCTTCGCTGAAGTTGGGTGCGCCTACCGGCAATACCATAAACTCCTGGAAATCGATTTTATTATCCGCATGTGCGCCACCATTGAGGATATTCATCATGGGCATGGGCAACACTTTGGCATTGGTTCCGCCTATATAACGAAATAATGGAAGGCCAGCCTCCTCCGCAGCTGCCTTTGCAGCAGCCATACTTACAGCCAACATCGCATTAGCTCCTAATTTATTTTTATTGGGAGTACCGTCTATTTGAATCATGATTTCATCGATGCCCGTTTGATCGGCAACATCATATCCTAACAGAAGCGGAGCAATCTTTTTATTGACATTGTCAACGGCCTTGAGCGTTCCTTTACCGAGGTATTTCTTTTTGTCTCCATCTCTTAGTTCAACCGCTTCGTGAATACCTGTGCTGGCACCGCTTGGAACAGCGGCCCGTCCTAAGGCACCATTTTCAGTGATTACATCCACCTCAACGGTTGGGTTTCCTCTAGAATCTAAAATTTGTCGGGCAAAAATTTCAGCAATGTAGCTCATGGGTATAGTCGTATTGTTGGTTTTAAGATTCGCCGGTCAGATAGCGGAATATTTCTTCCAATTTCATATCACGGCGCGGCAAAGATACTGTCTCCGCAAGTTTGTTTAATGGACTATCTGCAACAATGGTTCCCTTATTAATGATGATCACGCGATCACAAAGCGCCTCTACTTCTTGCAGGATATGCGTGGAGAATAAAACGGTTTTGGTTTGCCCCTGCTGCTTGATCAGGGTTCGGATCTCTGCCAATTGGTTGGGATCTAACCCTGATGTGGGTTCGTCCAAAATCAAAACCTCCGGATTGTGAATTAAGGCCGCTGCCAATCCTACTCGTTGTTTATATCCTTTGGAAAGCTGGCCAATAGTTTTGTGCGCTTCTTGTTCAAGTCTTGTCAGGGCTAATGCCTGTTCAACTGCCTCGGCAATTTTATTTACGTGATGAACCCTTGCAATAAAGGAAAGGTACTCGCGTACATAGAGATCCGGGTACAATGCATTTTGTTCTGCGAGATATCCCAGTTTTTTTCGAACCTCCAGCGCCTGTGTGGCCAGGTCTAGTCCGCAAACTTTTGCATTTCCTGCAGTAGGTTGCAGATAGCCCGTCAACATTTTTAAAGTAGTGGATTTACCCGCTCCATTGGGTCCCAAAAAACCTACAATTTCCCCTTGCTTCACCTGAAAGGAAATATTGTTTACGGCGCGCTGGGTGCCATATTCCTTAAGAAGACCGCTTACCTCAATGGACATGCCACGAAGGTAACTCAGAGATCGTCAAATTCGTACAAGGGATCAATATGTGTGCCTGCAGGCATCTCAAAAACAGGTTTAATCAAACCATCCTTGAGTCCATAAACCCATCCATGTAAATGAGGGAATTGATTTTGTTTCCAGGCTTTTTGAATGATAGAGGTTTTGGCCAGGTTCATCACCTGCTCCTGCACATTTAATTCTACCATGCGATTGACACGGCTTTCCTCGTCTTTGATGCTGTCAATTTCATCGCGGTGAAAACGGTAAACATCTTTGATGTTACGTAGCCATTTATTAATAATGCCAAAGTTGTGTTGTGTCATGGATGCTTTAACTCC
>CAINBK010000343.1:0-3315 GCA_903846615.1 uncultured Bacteroidota bacterium | reverse complement strand
GTTTGAAAAGAAGTCTTGAGCATTCGAGACTGTTCATGTACACCTAAACTAAATAAGGCCAGATCATATTTTACAGGATCAGCCGGATCAAAATTTGCAAGTGCTTTAGTTAGTTCCACTGCTGTTTGCCAATCGGTTTGTTTTCTATTAATTAAGCCGAGTGAACGTGCAACGCGTGCCACATGCACATCTACCGGACAAATTAAGGTAGAGGGGTTTATTTTTTTCCAAATACCAAAGTCTACGCCGCATTGATCTTTTCGAACCATCCAACGAAGAAACATATTCAATCGTTTGCAAGTAGAACCGCGCTGCGGACTTGGGATATGTTTTCGTGTTCTTTCCGGTGCATCGGGCATTGAAAAAAAATAAGTATGAAAAGCATTCAGTCTGCTTTCCATGTCTTGCTGCTGTAAACAAAAGGCAGCCTCCAAACTTGTATAGTGCTGATAATGGTGTTTCAAAAATTCAATACAATAAAATATATCGGTCGGTTGAAACGTCCGGTGTTTAAAACTGAGAAATCGTTTGAGGTCGGTAGACTGGTGTTGTTGTATAAATGCAAAGGGTGCTGCATCCATTCGGTTTAATAAGTCTTCACACTTTTTCAGAATGGTGGTTCTGTTGCCCCAGGCAAAAATCGCGGCAAAGAAGCCGGCTATTTCAATATCCTGTTGTAGAGAAAATCGATGTGGAATAGAAATAGGATCAGTGGAGATAAAATCAGGACGATTGTATTGCTGGAGTTTTTCTTCCAGCAATTTGTAAAGCAGTTGTTGATCCATTTATCCAATTGCTTGCGCCAGATCTGCAATGAGATCATCTGCATCTTCAATACCCACCGACAAGCGGATCAAGGTGTCCGATAAGCCATTTTTAATTCGTTCTTCTCGGGGAATAGAGGCGTGTGTCATGGTAGCGGGATGATTGATCAAGGATTCGACACCTCCTAAACTTTCTGCCAATGAAAAAAGTCGAGTTGCTGATAATACTCGTTTGGTTTCTTCTACCGAATCGCCCGCCAACTCAAAGGAAATCATACCGCCAAAATCTTTCATTTGTTTTTTAGCAACAAGATGATTGGGATGACTAGTGAACCCAGGCCAATAAACCTTTTTAACTTTTGGGTGTACCACTAACCAATTTGCAATTTTTTCTCCGTTCTCACAATGCGCCTTCATACGCAGGCCCAGTGTTTTGATACCGCGCAATACCAGAAAACAATCCATCGGACCTGGAACGGCTCCACTACTTTTTTGAATAAAATGTAATTGATCATGCAAGGATTTATCCTTTACTGCTAAGGCACCTTGAATCACATCACTATGTCCACCTAGATATTTTGTAGCGGAATGCATCACAATATCTGCTCCTAATAATAAGGGTTGTTGTAAAGCAGGGGAAGCAAAGGTGTTGTCTACAGCGAGTAATATTCCATGTTGTTTGGCAATTGCGGCAATTGCTTCAATATCGCTGATGTTCATCAACGGGTTAGTGGGTGTCTCCAGCCAAATCAGTTTTGTCTTAGGAGTAATTGCTTTGGCAACATTGGCAGCATCCGTAGTATTTACCATGTGAAAAGTGATACCCAGGCGCTGAAAGATTTTTGTAAACTGCCGATACGTTCCTCCATACATATCGTTACCACACACTACCTCGTCTCCTGCGGACAATAATTTGATCACAGCATCGGTAGCTGCTACGCCACTGCTAAAGGAAAGACCGTAGTTGCCTCCTTCTAAAACAGCAAGTGCTTCTTCTAGTGCCTTGCGTGTAGGATTTTGACTTCTTGCATACTCAAAGCCTTGGTTTACTCCAGGTGCTTCTTGTACATAGGTAGAAGTTTGATAAATCGGAGTCATGATGGCTCCGGTAGAGGGATCAGGATGTGCTCCGGCATGCACATAGCGGGTATCGGCTTTCCAATTAGTTGATTTCATACTCACAAAGTACGATTTGGATGAATAAATATTATTATTTCCTGCACAAGCGAAGAAGCTATTACTAAAGCAGGATCACTATACGTTTTAATATTATCAGCTGGATTATTAGAAGTAACAATCTTGAAAATATGATTCATATTCTCCAGCACCGCCAAATGAGCTGAAGGTTTAGCTTTTTTCAGCAGGAGCGCATCGGCTACCTGTACCTGAATATCCTTGTTCCCTTGTACCAATAAAACCGGACAGCGAAGTGTTTGTAATAATTTCCCCGGATCGTAACGTAACCAAGAAATCATATAAGGCTGCACAGAAGGTCGGAAAATAGAGAACAATAGAGGATTGGGTTTTGCAATGCGTTGACCTGCTAATAAGGTATCCAGATAGCGATTTGCCAATAATTTGATAGAGTCAGGACCACCTCCATTATTAATTTGTTCGCGCAGTACTTGGTCAATGGGTCTTCCAGCACCCGCCAAACTAATAAAGCCTTTGAGTTTTGTTTGTTGTGCCGCTATCAAGCCCACGAGTGAACCTTCACTGTGACCAGCAATGTAAATTTTTTTAAATCCCTTTTCGCGTAGCCAATTGATGCAAGCCATTGCATCATTGGCACCATCCTCAAATCGCATATTCTCCTCCTTTAATCCTCGGACCTGACTCTTTCCCACTCCTTTTTTATCATACCGCAAGGAAGCAATACCATAATTGGCCAAACTATCAGCGAGTTGTAACAAGGAGTTATTCTTTCCTTTTATCATGGTACTATTACCGTCTCGATCCGTGGGTCCCGACCCTGCAATTATTAATACCACGGGCGGTTTTGTAACTCCCCGGGGTGTGAACAGCGTACCCGCAAGTGCACCATCCTGAATGGGAATACTACAGTCAACAGAATCTTTTCGAATAACCTGCGCCAGCGTAGAGGAAGTAACAATCAAGAGCAGTGGAAATAGTAAAAATCGCATGCTACAAAGTTCTGTACATTCCGGCAATTGTGTGAAACTATATCTTTGCACCGCCCGCAATGTCTCACGGTATTGTGATCTGAAGGCGGATCAAATTTAATCTATGAGCAAAGGTCCGGTTTCCCAGTTTATCCAACATCATTATCGTCACTTCAATGCAGCTGCCTTGATGGATGCTGCAAAAGGTTATGAGCAGCACTTAACGGAAGGTGGAAAAATGATGGTTACCCTTGCAGGTGCTATGAGTACGGCAGAACTTGGGGTTTCACTTGCTGAAATGATTCGTCAAGGTAAAGTGGATATTATCAGTTGTACAGGAGCTAACTTGGAGGAAGATGTTATGAACCTGGTAGCTCATTCCCATTACAAGCGTATTCCTAATTATCGGGATCTCACACCACAGGAAG
>CAINBK010000342.1:0-1935 GCA_903846615.1 uncultured Bacteroidota bacterium | reverse complement strand
TGCCGTTGGTTACTTTGATGGTACCATTTTGAATTACTTTACCATTCCCAATATGAATGGTAGCATTTGTCAAGTAGAAACTTCCCTTCTGTTCTTTGGCAGGCAGTACGGTCTCCTGTGCTTGTAAAAGCGATAAGGAAACTGTCAGTAAAGTGCTAAATATTATCTTTTGCATAACAGTGCTTTTTTCAATTTCAATTATTCGATATCAATTACCAATAAACCGTGGCTGTGTCCATGATCATGACAACTATGCATCATTTGATAACTAGGTTGTGCAGGAATTACAGGAGCACCACTTCTCTTTTCACCATTCATTTTTCGCACCAGACGCGTTCTTTCTTGATCTACTTTTTGCTGCAGTTCATCATCTTTCTTTCGATCAAAATAGATAGCGCCATCCACAATCGTGTAAAGGGATTTAGCGTAAATACTCAAGGGATGATCACTCCACACCACCACATCTGCATCCTTGCCAGCTAATAAACTTCCCACGCGATCAGCTACATGCAGCATTTTTGCAGGGTTGAGTGTAACCATCTTGAGAGCTTCTTCTTCAGTAACTCCTCCATACTTTACCACTTTTGCAGCCTCTTGGTTTAAACGACGCGCCATCTCCGCATCATCGGAATTGATCGCAACGGTTAAACCAACCTTGTGCATGATAGCCGCATTATAAGGAATAGCATCTTCTACTTCCATTTTATAGGCCCACCAATCAGAGAACGTAGATGCAAAAGACCCATGCTCCTTCATTTTATCTGCCACCTTATAGCCTTCCAAAATATGTGTAAACGTATTCACCGTATAGCCCATTCGATTAGCAACTTCCATGGCGCCATTAATTTCACTTTGCACATAAGAGTGGCAAGTGATAAACCGACGCTTTTCCAGAATTTCTACCAATGCATCCAACTCTAAATCACGACGAGGCGCAACTGGAGGAGCTAACAATTTTTTGCTCTTGCTTGCCTCATAAGTCTTCCGTGCTGTTTCATAATCCTGCCATTGTTTTTGATAATCCTTTGCCCTCGTAAAGGCGTCCACTAAAACTTGCTCGACACCCATACGGGTATCAGGATATCTGTTATTCCCATTGGAAGAAGAAGAGCGTTTTACATTTTCTCCTAGCGCAAACTTGATCTGACCAGGCCAGTTATTAAATTTCAACCCATCATCATTGGCACCCCAGCGCAATTTGATTAATTGAGTCTGCCCACCAATTACATTGGCTGATCCGTGCAAGATGTGTGAAGTGGTAACCCCTCCGCTGAGCTGACGATAAATATTGATATCATCCGGATTTAAATTATCGCTGATGCGCACCTCAGATGTTACCGATTGTCCACCTTCATTGATTGAAGCGGCTGCAATATGAGAGTGTTCATCAATAATACCAGCGGTAACATGTTTCCCTGTACCATCAATTACTTTAGCATCAGCTGGTGCGGTGATACCTTGACCAACTGCTGCAATTTTTCCATCTCTTAATAAAACATCTGCATTTTTAATCACACCCTGCGCTTCATTGGTCCAAACTGTTGCATTTCGAATCAGGATAGTTTCTGTTTTAGGCTGCTGCCCTTCTTCCCATCCAAAAGGTAGAAATGGATATACTACTTTGCCAACAGCAGGCAACTCTTTTTTACGAACACTATCAGTAGCTACTGTGCCCTGCTTAACCAGTGTAGCTGTCCATGTTAAAGGATTTCCCAATGAATCAGTTCCAACTCCGTTCCACTCATTACCATTGGAGACACCACTCAATCGGGTAGCGGTCAGCGGTAAAGGCTGCTCTGCCATTCCTGGAAAACGCGCTCCCATTCCAGCTCCACGTGCACGGGTGCTATCAAAAGCAGGACGCTGTCTGACTGGAGCAGGTGCGTAATAAATTTTTAATTGCTTGCCATCAAAACTAAAGCGAGAAAGTAGTGT
>CAINBK010000341.1:0-6428 GCA_903846615.1 uncultured Bacteroidota bacterium | reverse complement strand
AGGCCAAGTAAGCATCAGTTCTCAAAATGAAAATATTGATATCGCGGCTGTCCAAAATTTCGGCCTGATCTAAAATCCGCAGCGCCTCCTTGTATCTTCGGTGCAGCACTAGTACATCTGCCTTTCTGATTAAAAGTGCGGAAGAATAGGGGTAACGTTCTACTGCCAACTGGGCTGCCTCTAATGCCTTGTCAGGTAATTCGTTTTGCTGAAAATATTCAATTACCCTTTCAAAGGCCTCCTCTTCTAAAAAAGAGTGTACCCCTCCCTGCTGCAAAAGTTCGTACTGCTGAAGAAGCTCCTCCAGCTCATTTTTATCATTTCCGTTGGCGGCTGTACCCATGGTTAGAGGTTTGTATTCAACAATTTAAGATTTATCTACTCCAAAAATCAGGTATTTTATCCCCACCTGTGCATGGTCAAAAATTTACTTAATTGTAAATATTCCCCAATTATGATAACTTTGTGAAGCAGATGCTTAACTATGTACAAATAGCGAAAGAGGTTGTTCAAAAAACAATGCTGCTCGGAGCAGCTGTCCTGTTTATGGTCAGCGCTTACGCGTCTTTAGGGTTAGGTAAAAAAAAATCAGCTGCAGCTAGTAAAAAAATTCTCTCAAATAAAGTCGTAAACTACTCTAGCAGTTTCTCACTGAAGTCAGGCTACAATTTTAGAGGTAGCGCTATTTTGGATAATCCAACTACTCGTGTTATACAGCTCAATACCGATGTAATAACCAAACAAGGAAATTACGAATTAGCAATTCCTTTGCGTAAAACAACATTGGTAAACAAAGTAAAGATCGAGTTCGGAAATCAAACGCTACGTCCTCGTTAATCACGGTTCGATTTTTTCTCATTCCCCCACTCAATAATTCGATACCCTTCCTCAGGTACATCAAAGTTTGCTACCTGCACAGGATTATAATTTACTTCTTTGAGCTTGAAAATCACTGGCGTTTTGCCGAATGTAGATTCATACTGCACCAACAATCCGGGGAGTTTTTTTGCAAAAAGCTGAAACTCCCTGTAAATAGGTACCAGCTGCGTAGTATACCAAGCCGTCCTGGAAGTTCCATCGCTAAATTGAAAAACCGCTTTACTGCACAGATACCCACTGATTCGAAGGGTATCCGCCACTAATTTTAATTGCGCATCCTCATAAGACTGATTCATTTGTGTCCACTGCTCCGAGGAGAGCTTTGTAATGTAATGCTGAGCGCCATATTCTTTCAATAACACCACTTGTCCTGTCTTACCAAGAATTAGGGTACTTTCCTTTCCCATAGAGGTTACTAACTCCATTCGGCTATTTACCCCTTTAATAAAACAAGTATAGCGAACGCCTTCTAGCAAATCCTGAATTGAACTATCCCCAGTTACGGCTTCCACCGAATAATGAAGCGTTGCTTCGGTTAATCGGCGTTGCGCAAAAACTGTTTGAAGAAGAACAACACTTGCGAAAAGAAGGAAATACTTTTGAAACATTTCCATGAAGTTACTGTAACAGAAGAATAACTCAGCGCTTGGACTTATCCTGCATATCTTTTAACTTTTTCTGCTGCGCTTGCATCTGCTCCAGTTTTTCTTGCCAAGAAGATTTCGGTTTGGGCTTTTTACGGTTTTCCTGGATTTGCAGCAAAATCTTATCGTGATCGATGATATAATTCTGAATCACAAACTGCAGGACCAGGGTAATCAAATTGGAAACTGTGTAATACCATGTTAATGCAGCCGGTAAGCTATTAAAGAAAAAGAGCATGAATACCGGGAAAATGTAGGGCATGTACTTCATCATCGGATTGCTTTGATCCGGACTCAGGCTCATGCTATAAACTGAGATTAATAAACTAGTAGCGGTGGCAAGGAAATTAAACAAGCTAAGGTGATCACCAAATAAAGGAATAGTAAACCCAAAACGTATAGGTGCATCATAGGCAGATAGATCATTTGCCCAAAGAAAATCAGCTCCACGTAATGCAATTTCCGCATTGAAAAAACTAAACAGGGCAAAGAAAATGGGAATTTGAAGCAACGCAGGAATACAACCCCCTAAAGGATTAACCCCCGCCTCACGGAAAAGCTTCATTTGCTCCATGCTGATAGTTTGTTGATCTTCCCCGTATTTCTCTTTCAATTTGGCAATCTCAGGACGCAGCGCTTTCATCTTGGCGCCACTGAGATAACTTGAATAGGTCAAGGGTGAAATTAACAGACGAATAAAAAGTGTTAGCAGTGCAATGGCAAGGCCAATGTTCCCCATTGAGTTATTCTTGAAGAAATCAAAAATGGGAACAATCACATACTTGTTGAGTGGACGGACAAAAGTGTAAGCGCCTTGACCCAAATTGACAATTTTACCAAATTCATTGTCATAGTTTTTTAACACCGTATAGTCCGCAGGGCCGTAGTAAAACTTTAGATTTACGGACGAACGCGTAGCTGCAGGAAGCTGCATTTTCATAGCAGCAGTTGTTCTAACCACCGAACCTGTGGAATCAGGAGGAAGCACCCAACTTAATTGTCCACTTGTAAAATTAGCAGGCGCTTCGAGGGCAGCAAAGAAAAAACGTTGACGTACCCCTACCCAACCAACTGGTTTTGCAAAATCAACAGTACTGCGATTTCCAATAGTGAAATAATCAAAAGCACCATCCTCCACAAACCCTACCTGTGTGTTTTGTTTTTCATAAGCAATATCTGACTCTTGTTTTAAGGCCTCATATTGCCACAAGAAAGGCATAACACCCTGCGTAAAAAGCTGCGCTGGTGAATCAATATCAAGCTGTAGGTTGATCCGGTAATCGTTTGGATAGATCGTATATTGATGGGTTATTCTCCCTGCAAAACTTGAATCGGCAGAAGCAAGTACAAATGAAATAATTTGAGCGCCATCCGAATTCTTTTCAACCCCCTTTAAAGAAAAGAATAACTCGGCACTCGGAGCCGTACGATTCAAACCCGTATTCAAAGCATAACCAAAACGTCCAAAGTTTGTCGCTGCCAACGTCACTGGTTTATCATCTCCATACTGAGCATGTTCCTTCAGTATTACAGATTTAACTTGTCCACCTTTGTTGGTGAAAACAACTTTCATTTTTTCATTCTCAACTGTTTGCAACTCCTCAACACCTTGTGCAGCCGCAACAAAATATCCTGCAGCGGCTGCCCGAAGCGAACTATCTGCTTTGGCAATAGAGGTAGCTGTTGCAACTGTATCAACCAAGGGACGATTAGCCTTAGCGATAGAATCCTGAACAAATTGCTGGCGGGCTTTTGCTTTGTTGTAGGAGGCCTGTTCTAAATTGGTGTAATAGAAATACCCAAAAAACAGAACAGCAAGTAACACAAAGCCCAAAACGGTATTACGGTCAAAATTCATACGTTAGACAAGTTTGGCGATAAGAGTCGACAAAGATAAGGGAAGGCATCCGGCCCGGTTCATGAATGAAGTGGTTGAGAAGACTTCGCGAAAGGCTGCTGAGCATGCTGCAGCGCAGCTTTGATAAAATGAACAAAAATGGGCTGCGGCTCTTCTACAGTACTTTTTAGCTCAGGGTGATACTGCACTCCAATGAAAAAAGGATGATCCTTTAATTCAATGATTTCCACAAGTCCTGTGTCAGGGTTCCTTCCACTGGCCATCATACCCGCTTTTTCAAAATCAGCCAGGTACTTGTTGTTAAATTCCCAGCGGTGGCGGTGGCGTTCGGAGATTTTTTCCTTTCCGTATATGCGATACGCCAGCGAGTCTTTTTCAATTGTACATGGATATGCCCCTAAACGCATGGTTCCGCCTTTTGCAGTAACCTGTTTTTGCTCATCCATCAAATCGATCACCGGATCAGTTGTATCTGGATTCATTTCTGTAGAATTGGCTGACTTAAGACCGAGCACATTACGAGCAAATTCTATCGCTGCCATTTGCATTCCTAAACAGATACCGAAAAAAGGTAATTTTTTCTCTCGGGCATATTTAACCGCTACAATCTTTCCTTCCACACCACGATGACCAAATCCGGGAGCTACTAACAGTGCATCCAAACCTGCTAATTTTTCATTTACATTTTCGGAGGTAATAAACTCACTATGAATATTGATCACCTGCACCTGGCATTCATTGATAGCACCCGCATGTATAAAGGATTCCAAAATTGATTTGTACGCGTCCTGCAACTCAATGTATTTCCCGATCAAACCTACATTCACTTTTGCTTTAGGATATTTGAGCTTATCCAAAAAAAGTTTCCAACGAGTAAGATCAGGTTGTTGGGTGCCAGTTAAATTCAATTTTTTCAAAACGGTTGTATCCAACCCTTCCCGCATCATTAATACAGGAACTTCATAAATAGTAGAGGCATCGGCCGCTTCCACAACGGCTTCAGGTTTTACATTACAAAAAAGTGCAATCTTTCTCTTGAGATCCGGACTCAACGGTCGTTCAGTTCTGCAAACAATGATATCCGGATGAACCCCTTCCTCGCTTAACATACGAACGCTATGTTGCGTAGGCTTTGTTTTTAACTCTTTGGCTGCTTTTAGATATGGGATCAATGTCAGATGAACTACTACAGTATCATGCTCGGGCAGCTCCCATTGAAGTTGTCGAAGCGCTTCCACAAATGGCAAACTTTCAATATCACCAACGGTACCCCCAATTTCAGTGATCACTATATCATATTCACCTGTTTGTCCCAATAATTTCATTCTTCTCTTGATCTCATCGGTGATATGAGGAACTACTTGTACAGTTTTTCCCAAAAAAGCACCTTCACGTTCCTTATTAATTACTGTTTGATAAATGCGCCCTGTGGTTACGTTATTAGCTTGCGTTGTATGAATATTCAGGAAACGCTCATAATGCCCCAGATCCAGATCAGTCTCCGCACCATCTTCGGTAACATAGCATTCACCATGTTCATAAGGATTTAATGTACCTGGATCCACATTGATGTAGGGATCAAATTTTTGAATGGTCACCCGCAGTCCTCTTGCTTGTAATAGTTTAGCCAGTGACGCCGCAACAATTCCTTTACCTAGCGAGGAGGTAACTCCTCCGGTCACAAAAATGAATTTGGAGATAGATATTTCGTTTTCCATGTATTTACCCTTAGTGACCTTCGGGCAACGATCAGCCTTGATAAAAGGGAATGTGCAAGAGGTCGTGTAAAGTTAGGAATTATCCCTTATTCATCACAACTCCAATAGCAGAATCATATTGAATTTTCCAGTCACGAACAGATCCCCAATGCTGGCCATCCAACTCTATTGATTCCTGAGTTGTTACACCCAGAAAGGTTATAGGAGTACTTCCCGTGGCGGTGAGTTGCAAGAAAGCAGCACGGTTTTGAGGGGATACTGATACCACTACTCTACCCTGGGATTCCCCAAACCAGCAAGCATCAACACGCAACGGCTTACCATCAGCTGCACGCTCTGGAGCTTTTACGGAAAAACCTACTGAACGATTGAAAGTCTTTTCCATTAAAGCCACCCATACCCCACCTTCACTACAATCGTGTGCGCTTTCGATCACACCCGAATAAATTAAATTTTTAACAAGCCGATGCAGAGCCAGCTCTTCCTCTGCATTATAATAAGGCACTGGGGAAAGCGTGTGGCCAATTATATCTTGTAAATAAACAGAAGAGCCTAGATCATTTTGAAGCGAGCCTAGTAAGTAAATTTCGTCTCCTGCATTTTTGAAATCAAGGGTCATTTTTTTATCAACGTTTTCCAATAACCCTACCATTCCAATCGTTGGCGTGGGATTTACAGGACCGTCAGGATTTTGATTATAAAAACTTACGTTTCCTCCGGTCACAGGGGTATCGAACAAACGGCAAGCTTCACCCATACCCAAAATGGCTTCCTTGAATTGGTAGTACACCTCAGGATCATAGGGGTTGCCAAAATTCAAACAATTGGTCACACCCAGTGGTTCTCCGCCAGCGCAAACAATATTTCGCGCCGCTTCACTCACTGCAATCATAGCTCCCTTCCTTGGATCAGCCATTACATAACGACTATTACAATCCGTGGTGATAGCAATCCCTTTTCTTGTTCCTTTCACCAACACAACAGCAGCATCTGATGGAGCATTGGTATTTGTATTGTTCGTCCCTACCATACTATCATACTGTCGAAAAATCCAATTCTTGGAAGCAATCGTTGGATGCGTGATTAAATGCTGTGCAGCGGCTTTTAAATCACTGGGCAAGGCCACTGCATTTAATTCAAAGTCAGCAATTTTTTCTAAATAAGCCGGTGCAGAGAAAGCTCTGTCATATTGCGGCGCACCGCCTCCTAATACTAACTCATGAGCGGGGATAGAGGCATCCAGCTGACCATTCATATAAAAATTCAAGATGCCGTCGCTGGTAACTTCTCCAATGACCGCACAAGGAAGATCCCACTTCTCAAAAACTT
>CAINBK010000340.1:0-22589 GCA_903846615.1 uncultured Bacteroidota bacterium | reverse complement strand
GCTTCTTCTGCAGGAGTAAGAGTTCCCTGGTAGAAATTCAATTTTGATTGAATCAATTGGGAAACAGAAAGACCTACTTGCAAACGTTTTGAGGTATAGGCTACACCCATGCCCGCATCAAACTTAAAGCTGTTGTCTCCCCCGGCAATAGCAGGGTCTGCTCCTAATGTCTGCGTAAGCTTTGCACGATCTATTGCGTATTGTAGCCCTCTTGCTTCCAATCCTGCTGAGAATCTTGCTCCATTGGCTAGCGGGATATGTTTTGAAAAAGCAAGCGTAACACCCGTTCTTGAAGTTGGCCCGGTTTTATCGCTGTATAGATAACCGCCCACTCCAATTTTTTGCTCAGGCAGATCAAAAGATCCGAAAACGGTAGCAGTACGTGGAGCGCCTGTAAAACTGCTCCACTGTGTACGATAAACGGCGCCAACTAATCCTGGCGCATAGGTGCCTGCCGTAGCTGGATTATGAAAAAGTCCTTGCAATTCATACAAGGAAGATGTGTTCAATTGTTGTGCGCCGGCTTGCCAACCAAAACCAACCGCTAACAGTATAAATAAAATGCGTTTCATGATTTACAATTAAAAAGGTTTAACGGATAATGGTTAGGTCGCCTCTCATAACAATAGATTCACCATTGATAAGACGATAGTCAATCACATAATAATAAGTACCATCTGGAACAGGTTTACCGTTGTAAGTACCATCCCAGGTATTTTGATAATTATCATTTTTGTAAACCACATTACCGTAGCGGTTGAATACATTAACATAAACGCGTGCTAAGCAGGTTCCGCCAAAAGCTGTTACTTGCCACAAATCATTAGTGCCATCCTTGTTGGGTGTAAAGGCATCTAGTGGTTTAATGCAGTAAGGCAATACAGTAACCAGCGCGTTATCAGTAGAAGTACAGCCATTTGCTGCAGTTACAGAAAGAGTGTAGGTAGTAGTAGCTGTTGGTTTGGCCAGTGGTTTAAAGGTAGTAGCACCTACCAGCGTTGAACTAGGCGTCCAAGTAATAGCAGTTAAATTAGTATTGGAAGAAGCACCGTCTAAGTAAACAGGATAGCCATCTACCATAATCTTATCAGGTCCTGCGTTTACATTGGGACTAGGGAGACTGCCAACTACTACTGAACGTGTAGTGATTCCACAAAATGCATCTTGTACAGTAATCGTGTAAGTTCCAACTGCCAAGTTGCTAAAGCTATTGGATGCTTGCGCCGGTCTTCCATTAATTGTGTAGGTATATGTTCCAATTCCACCTGCTGCAGAAATGGTGATTGAACCTGTTGGCGCATTATCGCAAGAGGGTGTAGCAACCACATTGGTAATGTTCACATTTGTTTTTGTTGTGTCACCATATTCCATAATGGGAGCTCCTCCTTGGTTGGGCCCAACAACAAATAATTTACGATTCTCCATTGGGGTTCCTGCAGGAACGGCACGCTGTGGGAAAACAGCAATCTCAAATAAAGAACCTGTCGGTGCAAGTTCAGGCGTCCAGCTTTGTCCGCCATCGGTTGTTTTGCATAGGAAACCGCCGGGCCTTACCACAAATCCATTGTTGGCATCATGCATGCGGACTCCATTAATATTTCCGATTCCAAGTGTTGAGAGATTGCCACTGATGTTGGTCCATGTTTGTCCACCATCTGTAGTCTTATAAACAACTTGACGAGGGAAACCATTACCAGTTACAAATACTGTATTGGCATCCAAAGCTTGTAAGTCAGTGTAAGAGATTTGAGGAGTCACACCAGGTGTAGGTAAAGGTAGTTTAGCCCAAGTAGCTCCACCGTCTGTGGTTTTCCAAATAGTATCGCGGTTACCGCTCATATAACCTACTAAGTGCGTAGGGAATTCAATATCATTTAATGATTGTGCAGTTGAACCCGCAGTGAATGGAGCAGAGATGGTAGTCCAAGTTGCTCCGCCATTTACTGAACGAAAAACTTTTGGACGACGAGAAGCAGTTGGTACAGAAAACGCTCCGGTACCACAGACCCAGATGGTATCACCGCGTACGGCCACATCAGTCATTTGAACATCAAAATCAGTTAAAATGGGATCCATAGTAACTCCTCGGTCAGCTGAGAAGTAAACAATTCCATTACTGGCCGCATAGTAAGATTTTGTAGTAGTAGGGAAAGCAACACTGTTGATATTCCAGTTACTGGCTGCAAAATCACCTCTGAAAGCATTAGTCCAAGTTTTTCCTCCATCTCTGGTTGTATTAATGTTGGCACCACCTGCAACAATTGCATTATTACAATCTGCAAAATCCATTTTTGACCAGCTGGCGGCAACAGGCGTTGTAACGTAATTACTACGGGTTGGAGATCCTGGGATGGAATCAGAATGAACTCCATTCACTCCCATGAAAAGAAAGTTACCACTTGGTGAAATATCCATTGTGCTTATGCTGAATTCACTATAATTTCTTCCCCTGGGTAAATTTCTTTCCTCCTTCCATGTTCTACCAGTGTCAACAGAGGTATACATTTTATTTGCAGGATCAAAAGTGGCAGAGAAAGAAGTGGCATACAACTTGCCATTTGAAGCTCTGCGAATATTATATGGATTTGATGCTAATAAAACCTGAACTGCAGGAATTGATGGTCCGGCTTGCGGTCCCTGTGTAGGAGGGAAAGGGAAGTTCATGATTTGATAACGACCTTGTTCTGGTAGATTATTAATCATATTAGTGGTCACATCATTTCTTCCGGTGTGAATACGAACTACGCAGTTATTATTAAATGACATGATAACTATCAATGAATCATTGATAATGTTCATGGCTTTATATGATTGGGTCATGGGCGAAACACTACCATATACGGTACCGCAGGTTACATTATTGGTATTTATACCTGAGTAGCCCAACCTCTCTTTACTCAACGAATAATCGATAAGCGTGCCATTTGAAAACTTCCATACTAATGAAGCGTGATGAGAACCCGTACTGGTAGTGGTGGTAAGTGGAGCACAGGTTGTTGTATTAACTGCTAAAAATCTATCATATGTACTCAAACCACTTCCAATTATGTAACCATTGTTTGGATTACTGAATTCAATTCTTAAAATTTCTTTTGCTTTTGCAGTTACATCCCAAACTAATGGTGCACGGTTAGGATTATTAATGTATCCAACGCGTGTTTTACCCCCTATTGGGGCATTTAATGAATCCCAGCTTGTACCACCATTGGTAGTGCGGTACAGTTTTGGGATAGAGTCTGATGTATTCCATTGACCACCGATATAGCCCGTATTGGCGTCAACAAACCAAACCGCATTAATAGTGCGGGCATTTGCATAAAGGGGGTTATTTACAAAACTCCAAGTGGCACCTCCGTCGGTAGATTTTGCCATCATCCCTCCTGTTCCTACGGCATATATGGCATTGCTGCTTACAACATGAACATCTTGGAAAGATGCCTTGGTTCTTTGTGCTGTAGTGGTGGTGTAGGTAAAAATGCCATAGGTCCAAGTGCGACCTCCGTCAGTTGTACGGGCAATACCACCATTGTCGCCTACTGCAATTGCAATATTGTCGTCTAAATAATCAACATCCAGAACAGTAAATCCCAGGGGTAGTGGGTTGCTAAAACGCCAGTCTTTTGTGTTATAAATTCCTTGCGCTTGTGCCTCAATGATATAGAGGCTTAAAATAGTAAAAATGGAAAGGGATAATACCTTTCTGATGGTACTTCTCATATGCGAGTGAATTGGTTTGAGTATAAGCATCTAAATTAAAGATTTATTATGAAGAATACTCAAAAAACAGTTCTCCGTTTTATATTCATGCAGACTACGTTACTTTGTTGCTCCATGCGTTTTATAAAAGCACTTTTTTTATTTTTCTTATTATCCCTCATGCAGTTACAGGTAGCAACTGCTCAGAATAAATCCAACCGGGGAAAAGAATTCTGGCTATGCTATGGTTATAACTGGGGTTTTACAAGTGAACTTCCTATCAATGCCCAGGAATTGGCTGTTTATATTAGTACAGAACAAGCCGCTACGGTAACAGTTTCTGTGTTTGGAACAACCTGGACTCGCACTTTAAATATTCCGGCTAATACAGTTGATGCATCAATTTTGATTCCCAAAACCGGGTCAGATGATGCAAGAGTAATGTCGGATGGTTTATCTGTAAAAGGAATTCGGATTAGTAGTGATGTACCTATAGCGGTATATGCGCACCAGTACAATACAATGCTTTCTGGGGCTACTATGTTGATGCCTTTGGAGTCATTGGGATATAGCTACTACTCTATCAATTATTCGCAGGCTACCTCCAATTCGTCCTTACCTTCTATTAGTCCATCTATTGCTAACGGTCCCGATTGGTATTCTTGGTTTGCCATCATTGCAACAGATGATGGGACGCGTGTACAGATTACCCCTTCGGATACAACTAAAAATGGCTGGCTACCTGGACAGACTTACACAGTTGACCTAAATAAAGGCGAAGTGTATACTGTTTTTGGAAAAATGATTCCGGGTAATAGTTTGGCCTATGCAGCCAGTAAGGATATGACGGGGAGTAAAGTTGTTTCTGTTCCGGGTGCTACAGGACAATGCAGACCCATTGCTTTATTCTCTGGATCCAGTGGTATTCGGATTTGTCGAGGAGATGGTGGCGAGTTTATGCAACAACAGGTATTCCCAGCCCAGGCATGGGGTACTCGCTATCTTACTTTTCATACTATTAACAACACCAACACTGATATCAACGAAACTAATCGTAACTACTATCGAATTTGTGTACAGGATCCTGCAACCCTTGTAAAAAGAAATGGTGTTACACTGACCGGATTGCAGCGTAACTTTTTTTATGAGATCATGGATTCAACCGGAGGTGATTATATAACGGCAGATAAGCCAATACTGGTATCACAGTATATGGTGAATGAAAATCAATGCTGGCGATTTCCTACCACAACCCCCGCACCTCCTTCTTATGGTGATCCAGAAATGTTTTATTTAAGCCCAATTGAACAAGGTCAGAAAACGGTTCGTTTTTATGTGAGTCGTAAATCTACAATTGATTACGTCTATGCGAATATTCATGTACCAACTGCTGCTATTCCTTCATTACGTGTAGATGGTGTGCCAGTTCCTGCTGCTAATATAGTGGTCCATCCAAACCTTCCTTCCTATTCGGTAGCATTGACTCGTTTTACAGGTCCTGCTGCAGAGCATATCATTACTGCTGATTCTGCTTTCACTGCTACAGTATATGGTTTGGGTAGTTATGAAAGTTATGGCTATAACGTTGGAACACTAATTAATAATCTTAATCATTATAGTGCTATTGGTAATACGCTCAACACAACCTCAGTAGCAGATACTTTCACGTGTACTAAAACACCGGTTCGTCTTTTTATTAAGCTAGGCTACCCCGCTCGCTCTATCCTCTGGAAATTAAGTCAGGTAGGCAATATGAATCCGGCTACAGATTCTCTGCAAACAAATCCACAGCCGATTCGAACAGAGTTTATTAATGGCCGTATTTATTATGTATATACGCTGCAACAAGATTTTATTTTTAGTCAAGCAGGAACGTATACAATTCCAATTACCTATACAGCCGATGAAGTTGAAAATTGTAGCCGTACTGAGTATGCAGAAGTGAACGTAACAGTTCGTCCAGGACCCTTAGCTGACTTTACTTATTCAAGCAATAATTGTATAAATGAACCTGTTCAGTTTACAGGTATTACTACTGCTGGCTCCTTTTCTATTACTAGTCATAGTTGGTTATTCCCCGACAACTCTACAGCCAATACGCGTATTACTGTAAAGCAATTTCCGGCAGTGGGTAATGTAAATATTCGCTATGCGGTGGTTGCTAGTAACGGATGCGTGGGCGATACTGTTCGTTCAGTTCCCATCGGAATAAAACCCGTTGTAGATTTTATTTTTTCCGGGAAGCCCTGTGTAGATAGTATATTTCAACTAAGTTCAACTGCACTTACTACGGGTGGTGCAACTGCCTCCTGGTATTGGGATTTTGGTAATACACAAACATTTAATTCCACTTCGCAGTCTACCGCAACAGTTATCTACGCGGCACCTGCCACCGCTGTGCAACTCAAACATTGGATTACAGCAACTGGTGGCTGTAATAGCGATACAATTATTAAAACTATTCCTGCAATTCGTCCTAATCCCATTGCTGATTTCACCATTACGCCTACTTTGTTTTGTGCAGGTATACCTTTAGCTTTTACAAGTTCTTTAACTGGTATTACACAATGGAATTGGAATTTTGGTGCGGTCACAAGTAATAGCGCCCCACCTGTAACACATACGTATTTGAGTGTCGGCGCTGCAGTGGCAAGTTTACAAGTAGTAGATAATGCGGGATGTGGTTCTATTATTAATCGTCGTAGTTTAATGGTACTATCTGCACCACCAATTTCAGCTGGTCCAGATAAAAATATTATTACTGGAGCTTCTGTTCAATTGGAAGCGACCATTCCTAATCCCGGATTATATCAGTACCAATGGACACCAACTAATTATTTGTCTGACCCCCGCTTATTACAACCCGTTGCTACGCCACCCAGTACTACGCTTTATATAATAAGTGCAACTGATACGCGATCCGGCTGTACTGCCGTAGATACGATGCAAGTGGGTGTTTTTACTGCCTTATATATTCCAACTGCCTTTACTCCTAATCGAGATGGGAAAAATGATACCTGGGAAATTTCGGGATTAGCGATGTATCCTTCCGCAAAAGTGTATGTTTTCGAAAGAGCTGGTCAATTGGTTTTTGAATCATCTAATTACAACGCAGCTTATTGGGATGGTCGTTACAAGGGAAAATTATTACCAGCTGGGGTCTATGTATATTTGATTCAATTGAACGATGAAAAGAAAACCTTATTAAAAGGTACACTAACGATTATCTACTAAACTTATTCAGTAAATCGACCTGACTTTTTCAATACCCGAATCAATACATAGAGGGCAGTCAAGGAGCTTAGGCAAATTGCCAATAATTGATCACGCCATAGTTCGTCATTACAAACAATTGCTGGATAACGCCATACAGGAATAGGGGCGAACAACAGCAAAAAAATACCCGCTAACCAAATGTATTGTGTGGTGTGCTCTTTGAGGATCCAACGCTTCCAGTTGAATTCCATACTGGAAAGTGTGGCACCGAGTCCTTGCAAACGAGGCCACCAGCGATTGACATCGGCACAGTAAGCGTCAAAGCCCGTTCCAAATTTTCCACGTAAAAAATTCTCTTCCGCTAAAACAATGGCTTGATAAATAAATAAGAATACCGGTACCATTACAGCCACGTAGAAAAGTGAATTAGCAAGAATGCCTACACCTAGCAGCATCAGAATATTTCCAACATAAAGCGGATTGCGACAATGACGAAAAATTCCTTCTGTTACAAGTCCATCGGCATAAGGTTTGCCTTCCTTACCTCCTCGAACAATGTAAGCTAATCCAATCGTGGCACCACGAACGGCCTGACCTAATACCGTTGTGATTAATCCCAGCACAATGGGCCACCAATAATAAGTGGGGCCACAGCTGGCTTCTGTAAAAAGAGCAGGTGATGGTAAAAACAAGGCACCGTAAAAAAGAATAAAAATGATGTTACGATATTTGAAAAAGAAGTTGCCGATTGAAACCATACAAATAAGTTGAGGGTTATTTTTTTACAGCCACGAGTCCGGTAAAATTATACCACTTGAAAAATACTTCACAATGGGCAAAACCCTGATCACGTAATAAACTAATGTTCTCACTCAATTTATATGGGACTAACACATTCTCGAGTGCTTCTCTTTTTTGTGATATTTCTAGTTCGCTGTATTGATTGCGACGTTTGTAATTATAGTAGTAATTGATAAAGTCGCGGTTGAAATTACTTTCTTCGGCTAAAATTTTTTCAACGATTATTAGAACTCCTCCGCTGTTCAATCCGCTTACAATATCCTGAATTAATTTTTCTCTGTAAATGGGACGAACAAATTGTAGCGTAAGACAGAGCACTACTACTGATGCATTTTCAATTTCAATACCTTGTCCCAAATCCTTGCAGCGTAGTTCATAAGGACGATTAAATTTGATTTCATCGAATTTTGCCTTGCACTTATCCAGCATTTCGGGTGAGTCATCGATGCCTATGAATTTGATGGATTTGTCCACGAGTGTATCCATGCCAATCATCGTAGTTCCTGTTGAGCATCCCAGGTCGTATACAAAGGTTCCTTCGCGTGCGTGATCGGCAGCGAGCTCTGCTACCATTCGTTGAATTTCTCCATAATAGGGAACGGAGCGATTGACCATGTCGTCAAATACGCTGGCTACGTTAGCACCGAATTTAAAATCGCTGGCCTTATTGATTTCTTCGCGGAATACTTGGTCTTTGGACATAAACTAAATTGTCCGCAAAGTAACGAAATATCTATCCCTATTCAGGCTGTTGCCCCCATTTCTCTGGTGAACGCCAAAGTGCGGAGAGCAATAGTTCGCGCATATAGAAAAACTCCTTGGGAAGTTTGTCGTATACTTTTTCAAATAATTCCTGATGACCTAGTAATTCACGCTTTCCTTCTTCTCTGTCTATGATCATTACTTTATCAAAGTCTTCTTTTGAAAAATTCTCCATTCCTCTCCAGTCTAAATCAACATATCGGGGTCTCCATCCAACCGGACTCTCAACGGCCTGCGCCTGCCCACGAATTCGTCCTACAATCCATTTTAATACACGCATATTTTGTCCGTAGCCGGGCCATAAGAATTGTCCGTTCTCATCTTTTCTGAACCAGTTTACACTGAATATCCTTGGGGCATTAGAAAGATCTCTTCCAAATTGCAACCAGTGATTTACATAATCTCCGATGTGATATCCCATAAAGGGTAACATCGCAAATGGATCACGACGAACTTTTCCAACTTCACCAAATGCAGCGGCAGTCATTTCACTTCCCATGGTAGTAGCTAGATAAACCCCAAAGCTCCAGTTCAAACTTTGATAAACTAGTGGTACCCCTGTGCTTCTTCTTCCCCCAAAAATGAAACCTGAAATATGCACGCCATCTGGATTTTCCCAATCTTCATCGATGGCTGGATTTTGATGGGCGGGTGCACAGAAACGAGAGTTAGGATGCGCGGCAGGTTTCCCGGTGCTGGGATCATAGGGTTTGCCGGTCCAGTCTGTTAGCCCTTCGGGAACCTCTTTGGTTAGTCCTTCCCACCAAACATCTTTATCTGGTGTAACGGCCACATTGGTAAAAATGGTATTGGCCTTGATGGTCTCCATCGCATTGGGGTTGGTATGGTAATTGGTACCCGGAGCCACCCCAAAATATCCTGCTTCTGGATTGATGGCATGTAACGCACCTTTTTTGCTTTTGTGAATCCAGGCAATATCATCTCCCACGGTGCTCACTTTCCAATCACTGAATTCCTTGGGGGGAATCAGCATGGCAAAATTTGTTTTACCACAGGCACTGGGGAAAGCCGCGGCTACATAGGTCTTTTGTTTATCAGGGGATTCCACACCCAGGATCAACATATGTTCAGCCAACCACCCTTCTTCACGTCCCATTACCGAGGCAATACGTAATGCAAAACATTTTTTACCCATGAGTGCATTACCACCATATCCGCTTCCGTAGGAAATTATCAATCTCTCCTCTGGGAAATGCGAGATATATTTTACATCGGGATTACAAGGCCAGGTACTATCTTTTTGAGGACCACCCAATGGAGCGCCCACCGTATGCAAACATTTTACATATCCTTTCTTTTGCAAGTAAGGAAGGATATCGCTGCCCATCCGCGTCATGATACGCATGTTCACTACCGCATATTCAGAGTCGGTAAGCTGAACGCCGTATCGGGAATAGGGCGAACCAACAGGACCCATACAGAAAGGAATCACATACAAGGTTCTTCCCTTCATGCTTCCTCTTAAAAGATCATTCAACTTGGTTTTCATTTCTACAGGATCCATCCAGTTGTTGGTGGGACCTGCATCTTCTTCTCGAAGACTACAAATGAAGGTGCGGTCCTCTACACGGGCCACATCGCTTGGGTCACTAAAACAAGCAAAACTGTTAGGTCTTTTGTCTTGGTTAAGACGAATAAAGGTTCCTTTCTTAACCAGCATTTCGCAAAGGTTATCATACTCTTCCTGGGAGCCGTCGCACCAGTGAATTTTAGAAGCTTCGCAATACTTGGAAATTTGATTGACCCAGGTTTCTAATTCAGCACGGGCCTTGGCTGTTTCTGTAGAGAAAAAGTTAGAGGCTAAGGACATGGATAATGGCTTGTAATCGTTGGACCGGATTGCCCGGTCTGCTGCAAAGGTGCCAAGAAAAAATTAAACTAACGAGTGTTTGCTTGTTCGAATGCTAATTTACTAATAATCAATGCACTAAGTATGAAAATTGCTCCCATAAAAAAGGCTACTCCCGGAAAATAGACAGGTCGATCCGGGCCTGTAAAAAAGGAAAATAAGTTGTTCATGATTAGCGGTCCTAACATGGCTGTGAGGCTCATAATACTGGTCAGTGCTCCTTGTAATTCTCCCTGAACATTAGTGGGTAGTAAACCTGCTAATGTTGACTGAAGGGAAGGGATTGCAATACCACCCAAACAATAGGGAATTAAAAAAAAGAACATCATCCAACCTTGTGTGGCAAAAGCAAAAAGGCTCAAGCCCAATGTATATAGTGAAAGCCCCAGGTAAATACTTTTCTCGTTCCCAATGCGTGGGTTTATAACTCTGATTAACACGGATTGTACAAGTGCTACCAAAATGCCTGCTGTTGCTAAGGAAAATCCTACCCTGCTCTCACTCCAACTAAATCGGTAAATAGTAAAATAGCTCCAGGTACTCTGAACAGCCTGCGCCCCCATGTAAATCAGAAAATAAGCAATACCCAGTTTTGCTACCTGAGGGAAGGATGTGAAAATCTTTAATGCTCCAAATGGATTAGCTCTTTTCCAGTCAAATGCTCTGCGATTTTCTAGTGGCAGCGATTCTGGCAAAATAAAAAATCCATAAAGACCATTGATCAGACACAATAAGGCAGCTGCATAAAAAGGGGCACGGATTCCCCACCCTGCCAATAATCCACCCAATGCGGGTCCTAGGATAAAGCCAAGCCCAAATGCAGCGCCGATCATTCCAAAGTTTTTGGCTCGTGATTTTTCGTCACTGATATCCGCTATATAGGCACTCCCCGTACTAAAACTTGACCCTGCTATACCAGCAATAACCCTGCCGACTAGCAACCAGGAATAGGTCGGAGCCCAAGCCAATAACAGATAGTCCACCGAAAATCCAAATAAGGAAAGCAATAAAACAGGTCTTCTGCCATATCTGTCACTGAGATTCCCCATAATCGGAGCACAAAAAAATTGGGTAAATGCATAGGCAAAAATCAGCACCGCTCCATAGGAGCTGGCTTCATTGACGGGTACTCCTTTTAGAGAAGCAACCAACGAGGGCAAAACAGGGATAATCAGGCCTAACCCCATGACATCCAAAAAAAGGGTTACAAAAATGAAACCAACCGCGGCCTTTCTTTTTTGTTGCATCTACAAATTTAACAGGTTAGTGATACGGGATGGTTTTTATATTTGCAGTACTAACCTCCAATTTATATCCATGCGTTTACGTTCCTTTCTCTTCATTGCCATTGCGCCGGTCTTTTTGGTTTCTTGCGTGAGCAGCAAAAAATTTAAAAATGCGCAAACTGATTATGCAAAATTGCAAGACCGGTATAAAACACTGGAATCAGAAAACAATGTTTGTGGCGAAGAAAAAGGAATTCTTACACGCCAGAAAGAAACCTTAGAGCGCGAGAAGGCTTTATTGACTGCGCGTATCAAGGAATTGCAGGAGCAAATCGATTATTGGAAATTAAACAATAATCAAACACTTAAGCAACTTGAAAATCTATCGGTAATCTCTACTCAACAAGCGGAGAGTATTAAAAAATCTATGGATAATTTGGGTATTAAGGATCTCTATATTCAAAATATCCAGCAGCAAATGTCCTATAAGGATTCGCTGAATATGGCATTAGTGATGAACTTAAAGGGTGCGATTGGAAATTTAGCAGACGAGGATATCAATATTAAAGTGGACAAGGGTGTAGTTTATGTCGATATCTCAGATAAGTTATTGTTCAAAGTGGGAAGCTATCAAATCAATGAACGCGCGAGTGAAGTACTAGGAAAAGTTGCGTTGGTGCTCAAGAATCAACCTGATCTTGAATTTATGGTTGAAGGACATACTGATGGGGTGGCATTCAATGGAAGTGGTGTGATCAGTGATAATTGGGATTTAAGTGTACTCCGCGCTACTACGGTGGTGCGTTTGTTGCAATCTAAATATGGACTGGATCCTGCTAAAATGGTTGCAGCGGGTCGTAGCGAATTCAAACCGGTTGCTGATAATAGTACTAAAGATGGCCGTGCAGCTAATCGTCGTACTCGTATTGTGATTTTACCCCAATTGGATCAGTTCTTCAAATTATTGGAGAAGCCTAAAGGATAATAGGAGAACAATCGTATTACATTCCGTACTTGGTCAGGAATTTAATACGCATTATTTTAAGTTGTTCCCAGGTGAAGTCGAATTCAGATAATTCTTCCAGTGCTACTTGTAAGGAGGACGTTTCACAACTTTTGAAATAAGCAATGATCTCCTCTTGCTCCTCCTCGTCAATCATTTCATCGATGGCGTAATCAAGATTTAATCGCGTTCCACTGGCAGCAATGGTTTCCATTTCTTCCAGCATTTGGTCCATCCGCCATCCTTTATTCTTAGCGATAGTTTCGAGGGAAACTTTTTTATCGGTATTCTGAATAATGTAAACTTTATCTCCGCTTTTATTGACCACACTCTTCATCACAAAATCATCAGGGCGTTCAATATTGTTTTCCTCTACATAGGTAGTAATCAAGTCCACGAATGGTTTACCATATTTGATTGCTTTTCCTTTGCTAACGCCCTGACATTTTTCCAATCCTTCCAAGGTAATAGGATACGTAGTAGCCATGTCCCTGAGTGAAGTTTCCAGGAAGATCACAAAAGGAGGCAGCGATCTTTTTTTGGCTTCCTGCTGGCGAAGATCTAATAGCTGTTTGAAAAGCGCTTGATCTACGGTCAGTTCTTCGATTTCCTCTGCTACTTCCCAATCGTCTTCTCCATCGGCATTCTCATACTGTTTATTCAATACAATACTGAACGCCTTTGGTTTTTTCAAAAATGCTTCTCCCTTTTTTGTGAATTTTAATACGCCGTATTCTTCAATATCTTTTGAGAGCAGTCCTTCTAAAATCATTTGACGAACCAAGGAATGCCAGAAAAAGGCATCTTTATTATTTCCACTGGCAAAGACTTCTAGTCCTTCATGTCTGAAGAGAGTGATCTGTGGTGTTAATTTCCCTGTGATAATTTGTACTACGTATTCAGTGGCAAATCGTTCGTCCAGTTGTCGAATTGCTTTTAATACCAGCGCTGCTTCCTCTTTTGCTTCAATTTTTTCTTTGGGATGTTTGCAATTGTCGCATTGACCACAGTTCTCTTGAGTATATTCTTCACCAAAATAACTCATCAATACTTTACGACGACAAACGCCTGTTTCGGCAAATGAAACTGTTTCATGAATCAGTTGTGCTCCCACCTCGCGTTCACTCAATGGTTTATCTCGCATCAGATGTTCCAGTTTTGAAACATCCTTATGTGAGTAATATAAAATACAACGACCTTCTAATCCATCACGTCCTGCTCTTCCAGTTTCCTGGTAATAATTCTCAATACTTTTTGGAATATTATAATGGATTACAAAACGGATATCTGGCTTATCAATCCCCATACCAAATGCAATAGTCGCGCAGATTACTTGCATCTCTTCGCCTAAAAATTGATCTTGTCTTTCCGCGCGAACTTTGCCATCCAGTCCTGCATGATAGGCAACCGCTTTGATACCGTTGGCCATTAGTACATCAGCCAGTTCTTCCGTTGTTTTTCTATTGAGCGTATAAATGATACCGCTCTTGCCTTTCATGCTTTTTATAAAACGAACAATGCTCTCGTCGGTTTGCGCCTTCTTTACTTTAGGCAATACCTCGTAATAAAGGTTGGGACGATTGAAGGAGGAAATAAAAATATTAGGATCTTGTAAGTCCAGGTTTTTAACAATATCACTTTGCACTTTTGGAGTGGCCGTTGCAGTCAATGCCATCACTGGAGCAGCGGCATTGATTTCCGTCATCATCTCTCTTAACCGACGATACTCGGGTCTGAAGTCATGCCCCCACTCTGAAATACAATGGGCTTCATCCACTGCAAAAAAGGAAACAGGCAAGGCAGCAAAAAATTCAAGGTTCTCTTGTTTGGCCAGTGTTTCCGGAGCCACATAAAGCATTTTTGTGGTGCCACTCAGCAGATCATCTTGTACAGCGCGTATTTCTTTTTTGGAAAGGGTAGAATTTAAAAAATGTGCAACCTGATCATGCGTGCTAAACCCGCGAATCAGATCCACCTGGTTTTTCATCAGTGCAATCAGGGGAGATACAAAAATGGCAACCCCCTCACTAAGTAGGGCTGGTAATTGATAACACAAACTCTTGCCTCCGCCTGTAGGCATGATTACAAAAGTGTCGTGGCCGGCTAGTAGGCTTTCAATGGCCTTTTCCTGAGTGCCCTTAAATTTCTTAAAACCAAAGTATTGATGTAAGGCCTGGTGAAGATCTTTTTGGGGAGCTGTGCTGGGAGCTTTTTTCTTGCCTGGAGATTTTTTAGCAGGTGTCTTTTTAGTAAGCGTGCTCATGAATTCTTTAAGGTAGTCCTTTTATTTGGTAGGGCGCTATTCCCGCCTACTTTTATAAGCAATTGATTATTAATATTTTAATTGATTTTTTCGAAAAGTGAATAGCAATGAGTCGGATAACGAATATACTTAGTATAACACTACTGTGGAAGAGATGTTTAGTTAAAATTACACATTTATAAACAGGGCTGATATCTACATAAATGGGGTTAATTTTGACTCCCGATTCCGGAAAACAAACGCAGTAAGTGAAGCAGAACGATACCCGGCCTATGAAGGAGTTGATTCAGCAAACCGCCCTAAGAACCCTTGACTTGGAGGCCCAATCTATTCTGGGACTTCGTTCTTCCATAGACGATCAGTTTATTAAAACTGTTGAAGCGCTTTCGACTACTAAGGGACGTGTAGTGATTAGTGGGATTGGCAAAAGTGCAGTCATTGCTCAGAAAATAGTTGCCACCTTCAACTCTACCGGTACACCTTCCTTGTTTATGCATGCAGCGGATGCTATTCATGGAGACCTGGGGATGATTCAACAAGATGATGTGGTGATCATTCTTAGTAAGAGTGGTGAGAGTCCTGAAATTCGTGCCTTGGTTCAACTAATTCGCAATTTTGGAAATACCATCATAGCAATGGTGGGTAATATTCATTCTTCATTAGCGCAACAAGCTTCTTTGATTTTGGATACAACGGTAGAACAGGAAGCTTGTCCAAATAATCTGGCTCCTACAAGTAGTACTACTGCTCAACTAGTGATGGGTGATGCACTGGCTATTTGTTTAATGGAGTTGAAAGGATTTCGTTCCGAGGATTTTGCAAAGTTTCACCCGGGAGGTGCGTTGGGTAAAAAATTGTATCTGCGTGTGCAGGACCTGGGCGTACAAAATGAAAAGCCGGCAGTAACAATCAACCAAACCTTACGCGAAGTAATTGTAATCATGACAGCCGGTCGCTTGGGTGTTACAGCAGTGGTGAATGAAGCGGATCAATTAGTAGGCATCATTACGGATGGAGATTTACGCCGCTTGCTAGATCAGGGTAAATCGATCGATGGATTAACAGCAGCAGATGTGATGACTAAAAATCCGGTGACTATTTCTCCGGATGAGTTAGCAGTATCCGCACTCGATCTGCTTCGAAAAAAGAAGATCACACAAATTGCAATTGCAGAAAACCAGCAGTACCTCGGTATCATTCATATTCATGATCTGTTACGAGAGGGCTTGTTATAAAATATCCTATGAAGAATAATCAGTATGTGGCCATCATGGCCGGTGGAATTGGAAGCCGGTTTTGGCCCATGAGCAGAACCCGTTATCCAAAACAGTTTCTGGATATTTTGGGAATGGGACGAACCTTGATCCAACAGAGTTATGATCGGTACAGTAAAGTAGTACCTCCCGCTAATGTATATGTAGTTACTTCACATGAATATGTTGACATTGTAAAGGCGCAACTTCCTGAATTGCCTGCTTCGAATATTCTGGCAGAACCTTCTCGAAAAAATACGGCAGCTTGTATCGCTTACATCGCTTTTCATTTACAAGCAAAGGATCCAAGTGCGGTGATGATTGCCGCTCCTGCTGATCATTTAGTAACCGAAACGGAGCAGTTTGTACAAACAGCCCGTAAGGCAATGGATTTTGTAGAGAGCGTTAATGCTTTGGTAACTATTGGTATCAAACCTACCCATCCTAATACTGGCTATGGCTATATACAGCATGAAATGCTACAAGCAGCTCCCGATGTGTACAAGGTGAAGACCTTTACAGAAAAACCCAGTGAGGAGATTGCAAAAGCATTTATTGCCAGCGGAGAGTTTTTATGGAATGCAGGCATTTTTACTTGGAGAGTGAGCGCCATTCTTTCTGCCTTCGAATCGTATTTGTCTGAAGTATATGAAGTGTTTGCTGCAGAAAAGGAGCATTTCAATACAGCCGCCGAACGTGAAGCCGTTGAGCGTATATACCCGCAGTGCACAAATGTTTCTGTTGATATTGGAGTAATGGAAAAGGCTTCCAATGTTTTTGTGATTCCCGCCAGTTTTGGTTGGAGTGATTTAGGAACTTGGAATAGCGCTTGTGATAATATGGAAAAAGATTATTTCGGAAATGCGGTGGTTGGGAAAAATGTGATGGTGGTAGATGCCAACAATTGTATGGTCCATGCCCCAGATAAAAAATTAGTGTTGTTGCAAGGCTTACGCGATTATATCATTGTAGATA
Organism: uncultured Bacteroidota bacterium; assembly: GCA_903846615.1. Taxonomy (GTDB): domain Bacteria; phylum Bacteroidota; class Bacteroidia; order Chitinophagales; family Chitinophagaceae; genus JJ008. The sequence continues at coordinate 5,524 of CAINBK010000340.1, read as the reverse complement.
CAGAGGATGCTTTGTTGATTTGTAAAAAAGACCAGGAACAACAGATTAAGGAATATGTAGCCGAAGTAAAACGAAATAAGGGCGAACACTATTTATAATTATAGCTTGACAATCTCATCTAAACTTCCTGCGGTAGGCACTACCATTTTTGCTACGATGAGCGCTTTAGCGGCGCAACATAAGGCCGTTAATCTGGGACAAGGGTTCCCTGATTTTCCTATGAATGCGGAACTGATTGATTTGGTTGCAAAAGCCATGCGGGAAAATCATAATCAGTATGCACCCATGCCGGGTTGGATGCCCTTGCGTGAAGCCATTGCTGAAAAAATCAAATTCTTGTATGGAACAACGATTGACCCCGATGCATCCATTACCATTACCCCCGGGGGTACCTATGCAATTTATTCTGCATTAACTGCTGTTTTGCATCCAGGAGATGAAGTGATCTTATTCGAGCCCGCTTATGACAGTTATATTCCCAATATTGAAGTGAACGGGGGTATTGCTGTTCGTTTGCCATTGGTTTATCCGGATTATCGAATTGATTGGGAAGCGGTCCGTGCAGCGATCACTCCTCGCACCAAAGTGATATTTATTAATTCCCCGCACAATCCAACTGGAGCCGTGTTGGGTCCTTCTGATATTGAAGAATTAAGAAAGATTGTTGCCAATACTTCTATTTTAATTCTCAGTGATGAAGTGTATGAGCATTTGATCTTTGATAATATCCCCCACCAAAGTATATTACGTTATCCGGATTTACTGGAACGTAGTTTTGTTTGTTTCTCCTTTGGTAAAGTATATAACTGCACGGGATGGAAGTTGGGCTATTGTGTAGCACCTCCATCGCTGATGAAGGAGTTTAGAAAAATTCATCAGTTCAATGCATTTAGTTGTTTCACGCCTACGCAGGTTGCATTAGCGGAGTTTTTAAAAAACAAGGAAGCCTATTTGACCTTGGGTGCTTTTATGCAAGAACGTAGAGATTACTTTATACAATTGATGCAACCGACACGATTTGAATTATTGCCCAGTCATGGAAGTTATTTTATCTGTGCCCGTTATAATCAAATCAGCGAAGAAGGAGACTTAGCTTTTGCTACCCGACTCACCAAAGAGGCGGGTGTAACTACCATTCCTGTTTCTGCTTTCTATGCAGACGGCAAAGATGATCATGTGATCCGCTTTTGTTTTGCGAAGAAAAAAGAAACACTGGAACAGGCAGTAGAAAGACTTTTGCGTTATTAGTAATTGATTACTTGCTCTTCAATCATAGCAGGTATTTCTCTCCAATCATATTCCTGATTGCGAAGTTGTGACTCAAAGCCTGCTTCACGAATAGCTTCCTGAATTGTTTTATAGGTAAATCGGTGTGGTGCGCCTGCTGCGCTTACTACATTTTCCTCGATCATGATCGATCCATAATCATTAGCACCCGCATGTAAACAAACTCCTGCTGTTTCTTTACCAACTGTCAACCAACTAGCCTGAATATTTTTAACGTTAGGGAGCATAATTCTACTGATGGCAATCATTCGAATATACTCTTCTTTAGTAGTTAGGTTTTGCACCCCTCGTATCTCTGCTAATAAGGTATCTACATCCTGAAAAGTCCAGGGTATAAAAGCCAGAAAACCTTTTGCTGTTTCGGGTTTACGCGCCTGTACTTCGCGAATCTTTATCAAGTGTTCAAATCGTTCTTCTAATGTTTCTACGTGACCAAACATCATTGTGGCAGAAGTGGTGATGTGTAGCTTATGTGCTTCGTGCATGACGTCAAGCCATTCTTGTGCCCCACATTTTCCATTGGATACTAGTCGACGAACACGATCTACCAGAATTTCTGCACCCGCACCAGGTAAGGAATCCAACCCAGCTTCTTGAAGTGTTTTCAGGACTTCGTGGTGTGTGCTTTTTTCAAGTTTAGTAATATGCGCAATCTCGGGAGGGCCCAATGCGTGAAGTCGAATATCTGGGAATTCTGCTTTAATTGCTTTGAAAGTGTCTACATAAAATTGCAACCCCAATTTTGGATGATGCCCACCCTGTAAGAGTAATTGATCGCCGCCAAACCGAATGGTCTCTTTAATTTTTTGCCGATAAGTGTCCATATCGGTGATATAGGATTCCGGATGTCCGGGGATGCGATAGAAATTACAAAACTTGCAATTAGCAATACAAACATTGGTGGTGTTCACATTACGGTCAATCTGCCAGGTCACTTTACCATGTGGAACCTGAATTTTTCTGAGTTCGTCGGCCACATACATCAAATCAGCCAAAGGTGCCTGCTTGAATAAGTGCAAACCCTCTTCCTTACTCAGTGACTCAAATTGTAAGGCACGATGTAATAACTGATCTGTTAACATGACCGCAAAGTTACATCTCTTCCTCCAAGAAAGACTGCCGAACAGTTACCTTTGCCACTTCATGATAACATTTGATCGATTTACACTTTCCAACGGACTTCGTGTGTTGGTGCACACGGACGTTTCCACTCCCATGGCGGTAGTCAATGTCCTCTACGATGTAGGGGCCCGCGACGAAGATCCTGATCAAACGGGATTTGCTCATTTATTTGAACACCTGATGTTTGGGGGATCTCTTCACATCCCTGATTATGACGAACCCTTGCAATTAGCAGGGGGAGAGAACAACGCTTATACAACCAACGATCTTACTAATTATTATATACAGTTACCCGCAGATAATTTGGAAACCGCATTTTGGTTGGAAAGCGATCGAATGCTTTCCCTGGCATTTAGTGAAAAAAGTTTAGCGGTGCAACGCAAAGTAGTTTGTGAAGAATTCAAAGAACATTATTTAAATAAGCCCTACGGAGATGTGTGGAGTCATATGCGCAGTTTGGCTTATCAGGTTCATCCTTATCGTTGGATGACTATTGGGCGTGAATTGGCGCATATTGAACAAGCGCGCTTACAACAAGTAAAAGATTTTTTCTTTAAACACTACACCCCTTGTAATGCAATTTTAGTGGTGGCAGGTAATGTGCATGTTGCACAGGTTCGTGCGTTGGCGGAAAAATGGTTTGGTCCTATTCCCGCAGGGACACGCTATCAACGCAAATTGCCTGTTGAACCAACGCAAACCGCTCCGCGTTATAAGATGATACAAGCACCCGTTCCGTTGGATCTTCTTTGTAAGACCTGGCATATGACCGATCGATTGGGGACAGCTTATCATGCTACAGATTTGCTAACGGATATGTTAGGAGGCAGCGCCTCTTCTCGTTTGCACCAGCAATTGGTTAAAGAGCAAAAATTATTTGTGCATATTGATTGTTATCATTTTGGGAGTAGTGATCCTGGCTTGGTAACTATTGAAGGAAAGCTTGTGGAAGGAGTAAGTATGGAAAAAGCTGAGCAGGCCTTGCAGGAACAAGTGAATGCTTTCAAGTCACAGCCCCCTTCGGAGCAGGAGTTAGAAAAAGTAAAAAACAAAACAGAGAGTGCTATTGCATTTGAAGACATGAGTGTCATGAGTCGTGCCAGTAGTCTAGCGTATTACGAATTATTGGGAGATGCGGCCTGGATGAACCAAGAACTTGGCAAATATGCAGCAGTTACAACAGCAGAAGTTGCTACAGTGGCCAACGAACTGTTCCGCTCCGAGAATGAAAACACACTTTATTATTACGCAAATCCCCCCGCATGATTGATCGAAAAAAAATGCCACCGATAGTCGATGCGGTACACTATCAGCTAGAACTAAAGCCTTGCGCTCATCATCAATTAGATAATGGTGTTGATGTGTATATGATTGATGCGGGCGCCGAAGAGGTCCTGCAAATTGAATGGCTTTACAAGGCTGGAAATTGTTATGAGAATCAAAACTTGATAGCAGCCACTACCAATTATTTATTGCGTGCAGGAACAACCACCCATACGGCCTATGAGCTGGATGAGAAGATCGATTATGTAGGAGCCTATGTCAATCGTGGTTGTTATAACGAACAGGCAGCTCTTACCCTTCATTGTTTGAACAAGCATATCGATGTATTACTTCCTTTGATTCGGGAAGTACTTACTGAGTCTGTTTTTCCTGAACATGAATTGTTGTTGTATCAGCAGAATATGAAACAGCGGCTATCTGTTAATCTGCGTAAGTCAGATTATGTAGCGGGCCGTTTGATTGATGCTTATTTATTTGGAGAGGAGCATCCCTATGGTAAGTATAGCTCTCCTCTCTCCTTTGATTTGCTTACACGTGATGCATTGCTTGAGTTCTATGATCGTTATTACAAGCGTGGACATTTTCAACTTTTTGTAGCTGGTAAAATACCAGCTGACTTATTGGAGAAACTAAACCGATATTTTGGAAATCTTCCAATTGATTCACCGGTATTGCCAACGCATTTGCTACATCCTGCTGAACAAAAGAAGTTTACTATTCAAAATGATCCGACAGGTGTTCAAGGCGCAATTCGTATAGCACGTCCTTTTCCTAACAGACATCATCCGGATTTTTTACCGGCTCTTGTATTAAATACAGTGTTTGGCGGATTTTTTGGTTCAAGACTCATGAGTAATATTCGTGAGGAAAAAGGGTACACCTATGGAATCCATAGTTATCTGCTGAATCTGCAACAAACTTCAGCGTGGATGATCAGTACAGAGGCTGGAAAAGAAGTTTGTGAAGCAACGATACGGGAGGTATATGCTGAAATGAATCGTTTATGTAATGAGCTCATCGCTGAAGATGAATTGAATCTGGTGCGCAATTACATGATGGGAGGACTCTTGGGAGACCTGGACGGTCCTTTTCAATTGATTGCACGCTGGAAAAACCTTATTTTAAATGGGCTGCCTCCTGCTCATTTTCATCGCACCATTGATACCATTCGAAGCGTTGATGCGCAACAATTACAAGCCCTGGCGCAGCGTTATTTTGATCCGGCTGATTTCTATGAACTAGTAGTAGTGTAATGGCTGTTAGATTTATTTTCTGAAATTTGTGCTATGACCTTTGATCGAAAGGATTTGTCGAATGAACAATTGCTTGCCTTTTACAGGCAGTTGTTATGGCCCCGCATGATCGAGGATAAAATGCTGGTTTTATTACGGCAAGGAAAAATTTCAAAGTGGTTTAGTGGAATTGGCCAGGAAGCCATAGCAGTTGGAGCTACATTGGCCTTGCAGCCTGATGAGTGGATCATGCCCTTGCATCGTAATCTGGGGGTATTTACTACGCGGCAAATGCCCTTGCATCAATTATTTCTTCAATGGCAGGGTACGCAACAAGGATATAGCAAAGCAAGAGAACGTAGTTTTCACTTTGGAACTAAGGAGCATCATATCTGTGGAATGATTTCACACTTGGGCCCTCAGTTAGCAGTAGCGGATGGAGCGGCCTTAGCTTATAAATTGGCCAAGAAGGATAAAGTCTCGCTCGCTTTCACGGGCGATGGAGGTACCAGTGAAGGAGATTTTCATGAAGCATTGAATGTGGCAGCGGTATGGGACCTGCCTGTTATTTTTTTGATCGAAAACAATGGATATGGATT
>CAINBK010000339.1:0-4530 GCA_903846615.1 uncultured Bacteroidota bacterium | reverse complement strand
GAGAATGTGTTGACAATAAAGAAAGGCTTCAATCAGTTTGTATGGGATTTAAAATATCCTGAGGCCGAAAAAGCAGACGGATTGATTTTGTGGAATGGCGTCCCCTCTGGAATTACTGCCGCTCCTGGAAAATATACTGCGCATATCCAAATTGGCTCGGATAGTGCTACAGTAACTTTTAGCTTATTAGCGGACCCCAATTATAAATGCACGCAAGCTGATTATGAAGCGCAGGTTTCGTTTTTAGTACAAATACAGGAAAAATTCAACGAGACGATGAAGGCTATTCGTAAAATAAAAAATACACGTCAGCAGCTAACAGACTAGACAGCGCGACTGGGTAAAAGCTGTCCCGCTGTATTGAAGAGCTTGGGGGATAGCCTTGCTAAGCGATTAACAGCCATTGAGGAATTACTCCATCAGACAAAAGCAAAAAGTGGACAGGATGTGTTAAATTATCCTATTCGTCTTGACGATAAGCTTAGTGGGGTATTTGATATGGCCAATAGTGGAAATATGGCACCGCCCCAACAGGCGCGTACTGTTTTCAGCGAGTTAGCCATACAAGTGGATGCTGCATTAGCTCAATTGCAAATTGTGCTGGGAGAAGGCTTGCAGTCATTCAATAAAATGATTGTAGAGCAGCGATTACCTGTGATTATTGCTGAGCAATGAACAGATTTCCATGTTGCAGGCGGTGGTGTATTTTGATGCTATTGAGCGGAGCTTCGTTTTTATCAGGTGCGCAGGAAACATCCTTGATGGTTGTTGGCATCATGCAAGATGGAGGCCGACCACAACTAGGCTGTTTAAAATCTTGTTGCAAGGATAAAAAGGATAGAGAATTTGTTTCTTCGATTGCGCTGGTCGATCCAGCTAATCAATCTTTTCACTTATTTGATGCTACGCCAGATATTGCTTTTCAATTTCAATTAATCCAACAGTCACTAACTGCCATCTATAAGTTAGAATCGATTTTTTTAACTCATGCACATATTGGCCATTATACTGGCCTGCAATTTTTAGGAAGAGAAGCTATGAATGCAGGAGCTATTTCTGTGTATGCTATGCCGCGAATGGCTGAGTTTTTAGCAAATAATGGACCCTGGAGTCAATTGGTAAGTTTAAAGAATATTCAACTGAGGCAATTACAGCAAGGGCAAACGATTCAGGTTGGCGGTTTTCAGGTCACGCCATTATTAGTTCCTCATCGTGATGAATTTTCAGAGACCGTAGGGTTTAGGATTAAAGGACCTCGAAAGTCCTGTTTATTTATCCCCGATATTGATAAATGGGAAAAGTGGGATCGCTTATTGGCTACTGAAATTGAAAAAGTTGATTATGCCTTTATTGATGGAACGTTTTTTGCCGATGGTGAAGTAAATCGTCCCATGCGGGAAATTCCCCATCCTCTCATAAGCGAAACTGTTTCACTACTTGCTGCTTTGCCGCGTGTGTTACGTGAAAGAGTCTACTTTACGCATTTTAATCATACCAATCCGCTACTCGATACGCAGCATCCAGCGCGTATCAGTCTGGAGCAAGCGGGCTATCATTTTGCAACAACTGGAACAAGGCTACCGATGTAGCGATGTTCCAGTTGGTAAGATTTTTATTGTGCAATCGGACTATACTCCTTGAATAAATTGACTTTGGTTTCTTCTACTTGTTTTCTATAGTCTACCCATTTACTGGAGAAGAGTGTATTGATTTCAGTAACAGTTTTGCGAATCGCTTCCTCTGCATTTTGAATGAGCTTTTCTTCTTGAGCGCCTGGAGCCATCATTTTGGCATTGATAGATTGCATAGCGTTTTGCAATTCAGTCATAACGGTTACCTCAAAAGGACTGCGGGTGATACCCTGCTTATCAGAAGTTTTACCATTGATGGATTCTCTGATTTTTTTGATTTCGTCCAAAATGGCGTTGCTTGTTTTTCGAAGTGAGTCTACTGATTTTCCTTCAATACCTTTCAGTTGTGCAATCATTTTATTGCACACTTCTTCAGCTTCTGTAAGCCGGTCCATTCCCTCTGTTAACTTAGTACCTGCTTTTCGTATTCGCTCTAATGCAGTGCGTTGTGCTAATTTGATCTCATTGCGATTGCCGAGACGAGGATCGTCTTTTATTTGAATAGTAGTGGAGTCCATTTGACCTGCATACGTCATTACAATTTTATATGTTCCAGGTAAAACTTGCGCACCTCCAGGTTCTTGAGCGCCCGGTTGTGGTTTAGGTGAGCCTGGCATGCGATATCCTTTTTCCTCCATGCCCCAATACATCCTATTAAATCCAGTGTCAACATTCCAGCGTAAGGAGCGGATTAACTGACGTTCTGCATTATAGATTCTTACGTTTACAGAATCACCACGATTTCCGCCACCAAAACCTCGCCCGCCGCCTAATCCTCGACCACCACCTCCAGCACCTCGACCACCACCGCCTCCCATGGGGGGGGCTTGGCTTGCAACTGTATTTTCTACTGCAGGTGTAATAGGTTTTGTAGCAACGGTATCTGCTTTTTTGGGCTTATTGATATAGAAAGAAATGGCTGCTCCACGGGCTCTATTTTCTGCATCCCAAATTCCCATCACACTCCATTCAAAACCATCGGCTGGTTTGTATTGTGCTTGTATAGCATCTGGTGCAGGAAATAAAGTGATATTGTTAACTGGTGTTTTGGTGCTGCTGGCAGCTAATTTTCTTAATGGGCGAATATCATCAAGTATCCATAAGGCTCTTCCAAATGTAGCAATAGCCAAATCAGCCTCGCGTTCTTGAATGGCTAAATCATAAGTTGAAACTGAAGGATATCCGTTTTTCCATTGGGAGAAATTGGCGCCATTATCAACACTGATCCAAAGTCCATGTTCAGTTCCTACAAATAGTAAGTTAGGCTCTGTGGGGTCTTGGATCATGCATAGTGCATAACCATTGACTTTAGATTCATCAATCAAACGTGTCCATGTTTTTCCAAAGTCTGTAGTACGGAATATGTAAGGTTTAAAGTCTCCACGGCGATAATCATTAGCTACCACAAATGCCTCTGCTGCATTGTGACGAGAAGCAGTTACTTGTGGGACCCAGGCACCAACAGGAAGACCTGGAATTTTTCCAGCGAATGAAGTCCAGGTTTGACCACCATCGCGTGTTAGGTGAACTTGTCCATCATCTGAACTAACCCAGATAACACCTTTTTCTTTTGCAGAAGGGGCAATACTCAATAGACTACAATGCGTTTCAGCGCCTGTTATATCTAAGGTTAATCCACCAGTATTTTGAAATGCTTTAATCTTCACAGAATCATTAGTGGTTAAATCAGATGAAATCATTTGCCAGCTTGCGCCCTTATCGGTACTCTTATGCACAAATTGACTTCCGAGATAAATTGTTTTAGGATCAAATGGGTCCTGCGCCATCGGCGTGTTCCAATTAAAACGCAGTTTTACAGTGGGGTCGGTTGCTGGAGGTTTAATAAACCAAGATTCTCCTGTTTTCCAATTTCTTTTTCCAAAACTTCCCCCTTGACTTTCGCTATAAACCCAACTGGCATCTTCTGGATCTGGCATTACATCAAAACCATCTCCGCCTCCCACATTATGCCAGTAATAATTACGAATACCTCCATTGATCCAGACATATGCAGGGCCGTGCCAACTTCCATTATCCTGCATTCCTCCCATCACGTTGTAGGGCGTTTCATTGTCAACATTGATATGATAAAACTGACCTACCGGTATTTTTTCATCAAAATTCCAAGTCTTCCCTCTGTCTCTTGAAATACCTATTCCACCATCATTTCCCTCAATAATCATATTGGGATCATTAGGATTAATCCACCAGGCATGATGATCCGGGTGAATGCCAGAGTAGGGGATCAGTGTAGAAAATGATTTGCCACCGTCCTCGCTCCAAGTGATCGTGGAGTGAACATCGTAGATTCTATTTTCGTTTTTGGGATCTACATAAATTTCTTGGTAGTAAAATGGACGATCGGTTACATCACCAGGATTGCTATTAACCAACTGCCAATTAAATCCCCCGTCGTCACTTTTGTATAATCCATTCTTAGTTGCTTCAACTTTTGCATACACACGGCTTGGCATACTACGCGCAAATGCAATTCCAATACGACCTAATGGTCCTTCAGGCAACCCTTCGTCCTTACCCATTTTTTTCCAAGTCTTTCCGCCATCCACAGTTATATGTAAACCACTGCCTGGTCCACCACTTTTTAATTCCCATGGCTTTCTACGAAACTGCCACATGGCAGCAATCAATTTGTTGGGATTAGAGGGATCCATTACTAAATCCGCACATCCTGTGGTATCGTTTGCATATAAAATCTTTGACCAGGTTTCGCCACCATCTGTGGTTTTGAAAACACCACGTTCAGGATGTTCTGCATAAGGATTTCCTATGGCAGCTGCATAAACAGTGTTGGGATTAGTGGGATCTATTACAACGCGATGAATACATACTGTCTTGTCCAATCCCATTTTTTTCCAGGTCTTACCTGCATCCAATGATT
>CAINBK010000338.1:0-13568 GCA_903846615.1 uncultured Bacteroidota bacterium | reverse complement strand
TACCAAATGCGGTTACTGCTAAAACGCGGCCACCACTAGTAACAATTTCCTCCCCTTTTTGCAGCGTTCCCATATGAAATACCAATGAAGAATCCGGTAATTGATCCAACCCCTGAATGGAGAATCCTTTTCTATACTCCTCAGGATATCCTCCGCTTACGGCCACTACGGTGCAGGCGGTTCTTGGATCTGTTTGAATAGTTTGATCTTTTAATTGCCCAGTTGCGGCCGCCGACAGTAGTTCAACCAGATCCGATTGAAGACGAGGCATCACTACTTCTGTTTCAGGATCTCCCATACGACAGTTATACTCGATCACAAAGGGTTCGTTCTTAACAATCATAAAACCGATAAAGATGAAACCGCAATAGGGAATGTCATCTTGTTGTAATCCCTTTATGGTTGGCTCCACCACACGTGTTTTTATTTTTTCCCAAAGCACTGCATCTACAAAGGGCACGGGACTTACTGCACCCATTCCCCCTGTGTTAAGACCAGTATCCCCTTCCCCTATTCGCTTATAATCTTTAGCCTCTGGCAACAACACATAATTTTTCCCATCAGTTAGCGCAAACACCGAGATCTCGATACCTTGTAAAAATTCTTCTACTACCACTTTCTTTCCTGCCTCCCCAAATTTGGCTGACTGAATCATTTCTTCAAACCCATGCAATGCCTCTTGATGAGTAGAACAAATTAATACACCCTTGCCCGCAGCCAAACCATCCGCCTTTAAAACAATAGGTAATGGATGTGCCTGCAAATAGGCCACCCCGTCTTGATAATTCTCTTTGGTAAACTCTCGATAGGAGGCAGTTGGGATCCCATGTCTTTGCAAAAACGCTTTTGCAAATGCCTTGCTCCCCTCGAGTGCAGCGCCTTGCTGGCCTGGACCAATAATAGATAAGGAGTGAAGAAGCGGTTCTGCACGTAAATATTCCACCAGCCCTTTTACTAATGGTTCCTCTGGACCTACTACCACCATATCAATTGCCTGCTCGATACAGCAAGCACGAATGGCATCAAAATCAGTGACTCCAAACGATAGTTGCTGACCCAATCCTTTTGTACCAGCATTACCTGGCGCTATGAATAAGGCTTTGCAAAGCGGACTTTGATTGATTTTCCAAGCCAACGCATGCTCCCGTCCTCCAGATCCTAGCAAAAGTATTCTCATAGTAGATGGAAAGTTCGCTGCGAAAGTAAATAGCCTACGGTTAATTGGGGGTTAGATAATAATCTTTATTTTCAATCACTTAAACGAGCAACCCCTATGCCTTCCAACACCACCCCTACGGGCCATCCAAAAGGATTGGCTGTATTGTTTGCCACTGAAATGTGGGAACGTTTTAACTACTACGGCATGAGAGCCATCCTGGTTCTCTTTTTGACAAAAGCCCTGTTAGTAGACAAAGCCTTCGCCTCCAACCTTTACGGAAGCTATACCAGCTTGGTGTATCTGACTCCCTTGCTGGGCGGATATATTGCAGACCGTTATTGGGGAAATCAACGCTCCATCATAATTGGCGGACTTTTAATGGCACTAGGTGAATTTGTTCTCTTTTTCTGCGCCTCCACTTATCAAAGCTCTGCTGACTTATCGACCATCTTGTTCTTTACAGGACTGGGTTTAATGATTACCGGTAACGGCTTTTTTAAACCAAATATCTCTGCTTTAGTTGGACAGATGTACCCAAAAGGAGATCGCAGAACCGATTCCGCCTATACTATTTTTTACATGGGAATCAATGTGGGCGGAGCATTAGGTCCAATTATTTGTGGTCTGGTAGGTGATACCGGCAACCCTGAAGATTTCAAATGGGCTTTTCTTGCTGGAGGAATTGCTATGCTGATCAGTGTGGTAGTCCAGCTTGTTTTTCATAAAAAATATGTGTTGGACCCAGATAAAAATATATTGGGTCTTACGCCTGCTAATGCCCCGGCCGCGTGGACTCGTCCACTGAATATAATTGCTGGATTAACCTTGCTCGCTGCCGTGATGATTGCAGCACTATACATTGATACGCGTGTAGTTGATTATCTCACCTATGTACTCATTGCGTCTCCAATTCTGATTGGCTCTATTATTTTTTCAGACAAGACATTGAGCAAAATCGAAAAGCAGCGCGTTGCAGTGATATTTAGTGTTTCCTTCTTTGTGGTATTTTTCTGGAGTGCTTTTGAACAAGCAGGTGCTTCCCTTACTTTTTTTGCAGAAGAACAAACCCAGCGTGATTTGGGTTCCTTTACTGTACCCTCTAGCTTTTTTGCCTCACTGAATTCAATTTATGTTGTGCTCTTTGCCCCGGTATTTGCATGGTTATGGTTAAAATTGGGAAAACGCGAACCCTCCTCTCCTACCAAAATGTCGCTGGGACTCTTTTTGCTTTCACTGGGCTACTTATGGATTGCCTTTGGCGTAAAAGATGTTGCCGTGGGAACAAAAGTGAGTATGATATGGCTCTTGGGCATGTACGCCTTGCATACATGGGGCGAACTCTGTTTATCTCCTATTGGACTTTCCCTCGTTAATAAATTAGCACCCATCAAATTTGCTTCCTTACTGATGGCCGTTTGGTTTTTGGCCAGTGCGGCAGCCAACAAACTGGCAGGTGTACTAAGTGCACTATACCCCGATGGCAAAACCACCAACTTCATGGGTTATGAGATGAATAATCTTTATGACTTCTTCATTCTGTTTGTAGTGATGTCTGGCATAGCAGCTGGTATGCTATTAATACTTACCCGCAAACTTCAAAAACTGATGAACAATTAATATCTATTGCTGTCTATCCAACCGATAAAAAAATAATCAAGTTGTAATTTTAAGATATGCACCACCGTATCAAAGCCTTAAAATATCTGACTCCATTTATATTTTTCATTGGAGCTAGTATTTCATTTCAAACAACTGGGTGGACCGTTTGGATCAATATGATTATTGCGTGGATCCTGGTGCCGGTACTGGAGTTGGTGTTCAAGCCTAACCCCACTAATTTGGAAACAGCCGAGGAAGAGTTAGTGAAAAAGGATTCTTTTTACGATTGGATTTTACACTTGGTAGTGCCGCTTCAATTTTATTTACTCTATACATTTCTGGTATCCATGCAAGATCCTACACTCGACACCTGGGATCGTGCGGGAAGAATCACCGTGATGGGCATTCTTTGTGGCAGCTTTGGAATCAATGTGGCACACGAATTGGGACATCGAGTGAACAGATATGAACAAACACTTGCAAAATTTCTACTGCTTACTTCTCTCTACATGCACTTTTTTACTGAACATAACAAAGGACACCATACCCGTGTGGCTACGCACGAAGATCCTAGCAGCGCTCGCAAGGGAGAATGGGTTTATCTGTTTTATTTCCGAACTATTTTTATGGGATTTGTTAGTGCCTGGGAAATTGCCAATAATGAATCACGTAAAAAAAATGGAACGGCTTTATCATGGAAAAATGAAATGATTCAATTTCAAATGATCCAAGGAGCATTTTTGTTTTTAATCTATTGGTTCTTTGGATTTTTTGTATTGACTTGTTTTCTTGGTGCTGCTTTAATGGGCATTTTATTACTGGAAACAGTTAATTACATTGAGCACTATGGCTTACAACGTGAACAATTAGAAAATGGACGATACGAACGCGCCATGCCCGCTCACTCCTGGAACAGTAATCACGTTGTAGGTCGATTAATGCTTTTTGAACTTAGTCGTCACTCAGATCATCACTATTTAGCCAGTCGTAAATATCAAGTGTTGCGTAATCACGACAATGCGCCGCAGATGCCCACCGGTTATCCGGGTATGATGTTACTGTCGCTGGTTCCACCACTGTGGTTTGCCATCATGAACAGACGTATTGAAAAGCAGTTTGCTAAAATAGCGGCTTAGCTAATTTTATTCATCCCCATATAAGCATGCAAAGAGGCTGGTAATTTTATGCCATCTGCCTCTTGATTATTTTCCAATAAGGAAGCCATAATACGAGGTAATGCCAGCGAACTACCATTCAAGGTATGGGCTAATTGTGTTTTCCCTTTTTCGTCCTTGAATCGAAGCTTTAAGCGATTAGCCTGAAAGGATTCAAAATTGCTGACTGAACTTACTTCCAACCATTTTTGCTGGGCTGCGCTGAACACTTCAAAATCAAAGGTGAGTGCTGAAGCAAAACTCATATCGCCGCCACATAAACGAAGAATACGATAAGGTAATTCCAATGACTTAAGTAACTGTTCCACATGCGCTACCATTTCCTCTAATACGCCATAACTTTTTTCGGGATCGACAATTTGTACAATTTCAACTTTATCAAACTGATGAACTCGATTTAAGCCACGCACATCTGCTCCAAAACTGCCTGCTTCTCTCCTAAAACAAGCGGAGAAGGCGGTCATCCGAATAGGAAGTGAAGCAAATGGAACAATTTCGTCTCGATAAATATTGGTAACGGGAACTTCAGAAGTAGGAATCAAATACAAATTGTCTAATGGCATATGATACATCTGTCCTTCTTTATCAGGAAGCTGACCTGTTCCATAGGCAGAAGCTTCATTCACCAACAAAGGAGGCAAGTACTCCGTATACCCGGCAGCCGTATTAAAATCTAAAAAATATTGCACCAGGGCACGTTGTAGTTTAGCGCCCTTCCCTTTGTAAAGAGGGAACCCGCTTCCTGTAATTTTTGCGCCTGTTTCAAAATCAACCAATTGATATTTTTTAATCAAGTCCCAATGAGGCACTGCATCAGCTGTCAAATTGGGTTTAGCCCCCCCTTCACGGACCACCACATTATCGGAAGCTATTTTTCCATCAGGAACCTCCGCTGCAGGTAAATTGGGTAAACGCACTAACTCCTGATGCAACTCCTGCTCTCTGGTGACGAGTTGTTCTGCTAAAGGCTGCAGTGCCGCTTTGAAACTTGCAACTTCTTGTTTTTTTTGCTCCGCCTCTTCTTTCTGTCCCTTGCCCATCAGCTGACCAATCTCTTTGGAAGCACTATTAATTTTTGCTTGTAGATTATCCGACTCCAACTGCAATTTTTTTCGCTGGTCATCCAGACCAATTATTACATCCACCAGCTCGGGTTGCCCAAAATATTTTTTGAGCAGACCGGCTTTTACTGCCTCGGGGTTTTGTCGAATCTGCTGTAACGTGAGCATGAAATTAATTTGCGCAAAGATAATTGATGCCTCAACGTCAAAGCCAGTTGGGATTACCCCATGCTTATCTTTGTTCCATGCAGGCAACCGACGACTTACAATCCAGATGGTGGCAATTAGAGACCAAACTGGTGGAACGATTTGGTAAAAAGCCAGATCTCGAGACTATTTTATTCCTGGTTGGCGTCCAGGAATTTGGCGATATCCGTGAAAAGTTCACCAAAGAACAAAAGCAAGACTTGATGCATATTGCAGTCTGTCAACTTTTATCAGAAAGTGGTTATTACGAACTAGAAAAAGTAGACCAGGACGGATGGCCCCATTTCAAGCAACTAAAGGCCTTGCCTACATTGAATATGATAGAGCAGGAAAATTTTATAAAAGACCATGTGTTATTGTATTTTGAAAAAAATGAATTTTAAACTATGAAATACATTCTCCTTCTGGTATTCACTTGCTCAATGGTCTTGCATGCCGTAGCGCAAAAAGACAGTACCGTTACTAAAAGAGATCGAAAAAAAGATGTGTTGTTAGAAACGGCAATGGGTAATATTTGGGTTCGACTTTCGGATTCCACTCCCTTGCACCGAGACAATTTTTTAAAGCTGGTGAAAATGCATTACTATGATGGCATTCTTTTTCATCGGGTAATTCAAAATTTTATGATCCAGTCCGGTGATCCGGATAGCCGGGGAGCTGCGCCAGGTGCTCCCCTTGGAGAAGGAGGGCCTAAATATGTAGTGCCAGCAGAATTTCGTCCGACCCTTTTTCATAAAAAAGGGATGATTGCAGCAGCAAGAGATAATAATCCTGAAAAATCCAGTAGTGCCAGCCAATTTTATTTGACGCAAGGAAAAGTTTTTTCTGAAGCAGGGCTGGATTCCGTTGAGACCTATCGTTTAAAAAGAAAAATTCCTGCTGACCAGCGAAAAGTGTATACCACCTTGGGTGGTGTGCCCCACTTGGACCAGAACTACACCGTTTTTGGAGAGATTGTAAAAGGATTGGAAGTGGTTGATAAAATTGCAGCTGTCCCCACCAGTAAAGGCAAGGATAAAGACAGGCCACTACAAGACGTAGCAATCAAAGAGGCCAAATTGGTAAAACGAAAGAAACACTAAAAAGATATCCTGTATAATTAGTAGGTTTGTGCTCGCAAAAATCATCCTATGAGTTACCCCTCTAACCTTCGCTATACGAAAGAACACGAATGGATCAGCCTAGATGGCAATGTTGCCACCATTGGTATTACCGAGTACGCCCAGCGCGAGTTAGGCGATATTGTATTTGTGGAAGTAGATACCATTGGAAAAAATCTGGAGGCAGGCGCTGTATTCGGTACTGTTGAAGCTGTTAAAACCGTCTCCGACCTTTTCTTACCTGTTAGTGGAACAATCAATGAATTAAATGCTACACTTAGTGGTGCTCCTGAGCTGGTGAATAGTGACCCTTATGGAGAAGGCTGGATGATTAAAATGACTGTGAATAATCCTGCTGATGTAGAAGCCTTACTTGATGCGGCAGGTTACGAAGCCCTAGTTGGATAATTTACCGCTTTGAAAAGACTGATCATTTCATTTTCGCTGAGCCTCAGCTGGCTCTTCCTGACCACGTATCTGTTGGTGATGCCATCAGATGGAAAAGGGGGTAAACTGATGCGTTGGCTTCAGAGACTTGGTCTTGAGGAATACTTAAAAGATTTAGAAGCCGATAAGATTGTTCACGTCGGACTTTTTTTTGTACTGGTTGCCCTCTGGTGTTGGGCGGTAGCTGAATTAAAAATTTCTTACCTCAGTAAGTTTTTATCCTTCATAATTGTGGCACAAACCTGGTTTTTCTATGGAATTGCCATGGAGTTTGTACAGGAATACTTGCAAAACGGAAGATCCTATGATGTGAAGGATATGATTGCCGATGGAATTGGATGCGGCTTGGCCCTTTTGGCCTCCTTGCCCTTTATTCGCCGTAAGCAGACAGCAGACCCACTGTAAAAAAAGAGACCCCTGTGGAAACAGGGGTCGCAACCAAAACTAACTGCTTATGAGAAAATGAACGTTATTTATCGCGTTCACTCTTATAACGTGAATTTACGATGGGGGTTGCGGGTTCGGTGTTAAAGAAAAGAAAACTTATTGCTGACGGGTCAATTTCTCTGCGTTCTCAGCAAATTGTAATGCCTCGATCAACTCTTGAACATCCCCGTTAAGAACTGCATCCAAATTGTAAAGTGTAAGGCCAATCCGATGATCAGTAACGCGGCCCTGCGGAAAGTTGTAGGTTCGAATCTTAGCACTGCGGTCACCCGTGCTAACCAAGCTTTTACGATGACGGGAAATCTCTTCCTCTTGCTTACGAACTTGTTCTTCATATAGCTTTGTACGCAGCATCTGCATCGCTTTTTCGCGGTTACCCAACTGCGAACGTTCTGTTTGACAAATCACTACCGTTCCCGTAGGAATATGGGTTAACATTACCTTAGTCTCTACTTTGTTTACATTCTGCCCCCCAGCTCCTCCGCTTCGAGCTGTTTCCATTTTAACATCAGCTGGATTCAATTCAAAATCGACTTCCTCCGCCTCGGGCATTACGGCTACCGTAGCAGCCGAAGTATGAACACGCCCACTTCCTTCTGTATCTGGAACTCGTTGCACACGGTGTACGCCACTTTCAAATTTCAAAACCCCATATACATCATCCCCCACCACTTCCAGCTGAACCTCCTTGTATCCTCCCACCGTGCCTTCGTTTTCACTTAGCACAGCCGTTTTCCAACCCCTGCGGTCGCAATAACGCATATACATGCGTAATAGATCCCCGGCAAATAAACTGGCTTCGTCCCCACCGGTACCGGCCCTGATTTCAAGAATGGCGTTCTTTTCGTCCTGAGGATCCTTGGGAATTAGTAATTGACGAATTTCAGCCTCCAGTTGTTCCTTCCGTGTTTCCAAACCTGGGGCCTCTTCCTTGGCCAACTCACGTAATTCCTCGTCTGATCCCGCTAAAGCCTCTTTGTAGAAATCGATATCATCCAATACCTGTTTATAGGACAAATAGGCGTTCACAATTTTTTCCAGACTTCGGTATTCCTTGCTGGTCTCTGCAAATTTTTTATTGTTCCCTACAATCTCAGGATTGGTCAGGGCTACGCCCAATTGATCAAAACGGGCTTTTATGGCTTCGAGACGGTCTAGCATAGTTATTAGGAGCGCAAAAGTAATAAGAATAAATTTGGACCATGGCCTTTTACAAATACAAAGCTTCCCGCCTGTTTGACGGCACAAAATTTGTTGATAATAGTGTTTTAGTTACAAAACAGGATGGGACCATCGAAGCCATCATTGCTGAAGCAGAAGCCGGGGACGAAGTAAAAACCTTGGAAGGGATCTTAATGCCAGGATTGATTAATTGTCATTGTCATCTTGAATTAAGCCATTTGAAGGATGTAATTCCTCCGCATACAGGATTGATCGAATTTCTTTGCTCGGTTGTAACAAAAAGAGGATTTGATCCGGCCATCATTCAAGCCTGTATTGTCGAAGCAGAAAAAGAAATGTGGGAGAATGGCATTGTAGCGGTAGGAGATATTGGAAATACTGCAGACACAGCAGCCACCAAAGCAAGTAGTAAAATTTATTGGCAAAACTTTGTGGAAGTACTCAGCTTCACCGATCAAAATGCTGCTGCTCATTTCAGCCATTATCAACAACAACAAGCACTCCTGCAAAAAGCCTTGGGGCCACGCCCCACACCAAGCAGAACTACCTTAGTTCCCCACGCTCCCTATAGTATTTCGCCCAAAACATTCGAATTAATCAATCAACATACGGCTGGACAAATTATTTCCATTCACAACCAAGAACATCCGGCAGAGAATGAACTCTACCAAACGGGTGGTGGAGATTATTTACGTTTGTTCAAAATTTTTGGAATCGAAACCTCTCCATTTCCTGTGACGGGTCTGAACAGTATTCAATCCGTATTACCCTACTTCAATCAGGGCCAAACAATTTTCTTGATACATAATACTTGCATGACTGATGCAGATATAACCTGGGCAAATACTTGGGCTGCCGCCAATAACATTAGACTGGTCTATTGTCTTTGCATCAATGCAAACTTGTATATCGAGAATAAAGTACCGCCGGTAGAATTGTTACAAGCTCACGGATGTGAAATTGTGTTAGGCACAGATAGCTATAGTAGTAATTGGGAATTGAGTATTGCCAAAGAGATGCAATCGCTTCGCCAACATTTTCCGAATCTGCCACTTGAAAAAATTTTACAATGGGCTACCGCAGCTGGTGCCCGAGCACTGCACTGGGAAAATGAATTAGGAAGTTTTACAAAAGGAAAACAGCCCGGGATTACTTTATTGAATCTTGAATCAGGCCTCTCAAAACGTATTGCCTAATCTATTGCAAAACAGCCGACAAAACCGGTAAGGATTTTAAGGGACGAAAGTCTTGCACGTGATTCAAGAAATAATACTCCATATGCTGAATTAACTGACGACGTATTTCTTGATTCATCTTTATTTCTTCTAACTCCTCCGGTTGTCTTGTTTTTAATAATTCGGCACAAATACTTGCCTTTTTGCCTTCCAAATAGTTTTCGTGCATGGGAGGAGTAGTGGAGATCAACGAATCAATTAAATCAAAATAAAGTGCCCCCTCCTTTGTTTCGGCAATCCGTGGGGAAACTCCAAAGAAATGAGTGAGGTGCAGCGCAAAGAACAAGGATAGGTTGGCGGTTATCCCCGGTGAAGCCTGATCTAAGTGAAGCAAACAGTCCTCAGTGAACTGAAATAAAGGTTGATTTTCCTCGGGCTGTTTTAAACAATGCGTGAGCAATTCTACCATAAATAAAGCCACCGCATTTTTAGTAACATCTTGGAAAATATGTTCATATAAATGTCCCCATTGAAATTCGCGGATACGATTTAAGGAGCGTCCATCCTGATGATATACCACTAAATCCAATAAAGCGGCTGGCTGAAATAAATTGGCCTTCCCGCTACTACGACCTGTTGCTGTGCGCACTCCATTTACCAAGTAGGATTGAAGTCCAAATAATTCGGTATAAACAGTTACAATCAGGGAGGTTTCCCCATATTTAACCGTTCTAAGTACAATTCCTCTGGTTTTAAATAGCTTCGTTGACATGTTTCCCTGGTGGCAAACCTATTAAATCGAACCCAGTCAATTTTGCTTTTCTTTGCACGGGACAAAAATTTCAATTATGTGGCAACGGCTTGGACAATTTATACTTAAATACCGACTCCCTCTCCTGATTATTCTATTACTGGTTACAGCCGGAATGGGCTATCTGGCAAGTAAGGTTGAACTGAGTTATGAGTTCACCCGTGCTATTCCACTGGATAATCCTAAATACAAGTCCTACCAGGCCTTTCGTGAAAAATTTGGGGAGGATGGAAATCTACTGGTAATCGGAGTGCAATCTGATCAGCTTTTTAAGGCAGGGACCTTCCAATCCTATGTACAATTACAAGAAGAATTGAAGAAAGTGAGCGGGGTGGAGGATATTCTTTCTGTTCCGGCTGCAGTGGAATTAATAAAAGACTCCGCAACGGAGCGTTTGAAAGTGGTCCCCCTATTTGATACGCAAAATTTTTCACAGGATAAAATTGACAGCAGTGTACTGCGCTTTCGTAATCTTCCCTTTTACCAAGGACTACTATATAACCCTGAAACCAATGCCTACCTGATGGGAGTTCGGATCAATAAAGATCTGATGAACTCTAAAAAAAGAGAAGTGGTGGTGCAGGAAATCGAATCGATTACTAAAAACTTCGAAAGCAAATCAGGACTAACGATACACTTAAGCGGACTACCCTACATCCGAAGCAAAGTAGCCCTCATGATTCAGGACGAAATGAAATTTTTCCTGATTGCCTCAGTGGTATTATCCGCTTTGATCCTTTTACTTTTTTTCCGATCCCTCAGCGCCATGTTGTTGTCCATTGCCGTGGTAGGCATCGGTGTAATTTGGAGTGTAGGCACCCTTGAATTATTTGGATTTAAAATCAGTTTACTCACGGCCCTAATACCTCCTTTGGTAGTAGTAATAGGAATCCCAAATTGTATTTATTTTCTGAACAAGTTTCATGTGGCTTGGAATTATACCCGTGATAAGAATCGTGCCCTTGTAACCATGGTAGACAAAATGGGAGTAGTAACACTGTTTTGTAATGTTTCTGCTGCCATCGGATTTGCCGTGTTCGCACTAACCAGCAGTCAAATCTTAAAAGAATTTGGTTTAGTAGCAGGGATCAATATCATGGCTTTATTTTTTATCTCTTTGTTCTTTATTCCGGCCATACTCAGCTACCTGCCTCCTCCCAAAACAAGACATACTCGCTACCTCGATAATCCACGATTAAATCGCTGGTTGGCAAGAATGGAAAAATGGTCTCTGAATCATCGAAATTTGATCTATGGTATTACGGCAGCTTGTGTTGCAATGGCAATTGCAGGATTATTTAGGCTAAAGAGTGAAGCCTTTATTGTAGACGACTTACCAAAATCCAATACGGTTTATACCGATCTCAAATTTTTTGAAACACACTTCAAAGGCGTAATGCCACTAGAAATTGTGATCGATACCAAAAAGAAACAAGGCGTTACTCGAAATCTGCGCAATCTGGAAGGCATTGACTCTTTATCAAAATATATCGCAGCAATTCCAGGTATTGCACGCCCGTTGAGTGTGGCAGAAGGATTAAAATTTGCAAGACAAGCATTTTTTGATGGCGATCCTGCCAGCTACACGCTACCCAATAGTTACGACTTACCGGCACTGGCGCAGTATCTCAGCTTCAAAGACACCACCGCACAAAAAAACTCACTAGGTAAACTTGTCGGTTCTTTCATGGACCAAAATAAACAACAAGCAAGAATCAGCGTGAGCATGGCAGATATTGGGAGCTACCGCTTGCCAGGATTGCTGGACAGCATTCAGCAAAAAGCAGATTCGATTTTCAACGAGGGGAAGGATAAAAAATTAGACATTGAATTAACAGGAACCAGCGTCACCTTTTTAGAAGGAAGTCGTTTTATTATCAATGGCCTCAAGGAAAGTATTTTTTGGGCATTTCTGCTCATTAGTCTTTGCATGTTATATCTGTTTCGTTCCACTCGTATTCTTTTATGTTCACTGATCCCCAATATCATTCCGTTGATCATTACGGCTGGCGTCATGGGATGGACGGGTGTGCCACTCAAACCATCAACAGTTCTTGTTTTTAGTGTAGCACTAGGAATTGCCATTGATGTAACCATTCGTTTTCTGGTCAATTACAAACAGGAACTGCCCCACCATCAACAGGATGTGAGAAGCACAGTTATTCAAACCATTTACAGTACCGGCATTAGTATTATCTATACCTCACTAGTGTTGATTGCTGGGTTCGTCATTTTCTGTTTCAGTGAATTTGGGGGCACCAAGGCATTAGGCTGGTTAACTTCTTTAACACTGGTAACAGCAACACTTACTAATCTTATTCTTTTACCCGCATTACTCCTCACATTAGGCACCAAGAAGAAGTCCTGATCCGAGTATCTTTGCTAGGTATAAATAACACCCGTGGAAAAATCCAATTTTGTTGATCAGATCAGAATCTTTTGCCGCAGTGGCCATGGGGGTGCAGGCAATAAACACTTCATGCGTAATAAATTCACGGCCATGGGAGGACCCGATGGCGGTGATGGTGGAAGAGGGGCTCATATTATCTTAAAGGGTAACCGAAATCTTTGGACACTTTTACACCTGCGCTATTACAAGAATGTATTAGCAGAGGATGGAGAAAAAGGAGGTGCCAATAATTGTCACGGACGCGATGGCAAGGATATTATTATTGAAGTGCCACTGGGTACTATTGCCAGAGACGAAGAAACAGGGAATCAAGAAGTAGAAATTTTAGAGGATGGTCAGGAAGTTATTTGGTTACCCGGAGGAAAAGGGGGTTTAGGAAATTCACATTTTGCTACTCCTACCAATCAGGCTCCTGAACATGCCCAACCCGGATTACCGGGTGTGGAAGGCTGGAAAGTATTAGAGTTAAAAGTATTGGCCGACGTTGGATTAGTTGGTTTTCCAAACGCAGGTAAATCCACACTGCTGTCAGTTATTACGGCTGCAAAACCAAAGATTGCTGATTACGCTTTTACTACCATTACACCCAACCTGGGTATTGTAGATTATAGGGATGGACGCAGTTTTTGTATGGCCGATTTACCAGGAATCATTGAGGGAGCAGCAGAAGGCCGTGGCCTGGGTCATCGTTTTCTTCGTCACATCGAGCGTAATGCAGCTTTACTTTTTTTAATACCAGCCGATAGCAAAGATCATCGTAAGGAATTTGAGATTTTAGTCAATGAGCTGGAACAG
>CAINBK010000337.1:0-2083 GCA_903846615.1 uncultured Bacteroidota bacterium | reverse complement strand
AGCGCGCTCGAAAAAGTTACCAATTTAGTGTGGGCTATGTTGATACCCGTAAAGATTTTTTAAGCCGAATGAAGGAAAAAGAGTCACTCGGTGCCACCAGTAAACTGGATATCACGCGTGCGGAAACCAAGGTCGCTGAAGCCACCGATGAGATGGTTTCCAATGCCAAGCAAGTGGACATTGCTAGCGCAACCTACCGAGAGTTATTTGGCAAAGCCCCCAGTTTTAAAGAAAGTACCTATCAATTACCCTTCGTTGATCTAAAAAAACTAGCAAATCCCGAAGATGTGATCCAAAACTTACGGACCTACAAAGAATTAGAAGCGGTCGCTAATGCTGCCCGCAGTGATTATGTGGCAGCCCGCGGTAAATTATTTGGCTCACTCAATCTAGAAACGAACAATAGTCGCAATAGCAATCCGCCTCTCACTCCGACTACAGTTAATACTGTGCAAGTGGTTTACCGCGTCGATGTGTTTAATGGTTTTGCTCAAACCGAAAAAGCACGTGAACTCTTTTCAAAGCAAAGCGAATCAGTTTTTGAAAAAGAGCGCCTAAAACGGGATTTACTAAAAAAATTAGACAACGCAAAAGCAAATTTTCAGGCGTCGCGCGATTCTTTACAAGCACGACTTAATTTCCTAAAAGGATCCCAAGCGACTGACATTGCCACGCGCGAGTTATTTTTCTTTGGTAAAGCGAGCTTAACGGACGTCTTTAAGGCCCAGGAAGATTACTTCATGGCGGCACAAAAATTAGTCAATGCAGAGTTTGATCATAAAGTAGCATATTTTTCATTATTAGCACTTTATGAGCAGTTGCTAGAACAGTTTGATTTAGGTAGTTAATGCACGATAAACAGTTAATTGAAAAATTAGTTTATGACATTGCTTCTCGATTCGATACATCGATAAATTTAGCAGAGGCTCAAGCGGTCGTTGGCGCTTCTCCTGCAGAAGATCTGGAATGGCTATGCGATTGCTTTGAAGAAATTGGTCTTGATCATGAAAAAATCGAAAATCTCAAGCAGATTAATTTCGAGCGCTTTACGGGGGTAGGGCTCGTATGGGGTCCGTCTAAGCTTATTGTTTTTGGTCGCAACGACAACCAAGAAGATATTGTCTTTTTGGATTATCTTGGAGGCAATCAGTTCTCCTGGAAAGAGGCCCAAGAAACCCTTGCGCTCGCGGCAGACGATCAAATTATGCGCTTTTACGAGCGCCAGCATGAAGCCTATGCGGTGATTCCGGGAATTGAGTCCCATTGGTTTTTTTCGCCGATCTGGAAAAATCGCCGATTTTTATTTCAATCAGCCCTCGCGGCTTTGCTCACCAATTTATTTGCCCTCGGAACATCGATGTTCTCGATGGTGGTGTACAACAAAATTATTCCCGCCAATGCACTCTCGTCCTTAGGGGTTTTGGTAATTGGCATGTTTATTTTAATTGTGGCAGATTATGCCGTGAAGGTCGCCCGCTCAAAATTCATGGGGGCTGCAGGCATTGATGCGGATACCGCTATTGCCGATCGCTTGTTTGCAAAGATCATTGATTTGCAATTTAAGTCAAAAAAAGGATCGGTGGGAACGATTGCCAATACCCTCAAAGAATACGAGCAAATTCGTGAGTTTTTCACTTCAGCGACCCTCGTTGCCATCATCGATATGCCTTTTGCGATTATTTTTCTGATCTTTATGCTCATTATTGGCGGGTGGATGGTGATCCCGGTTCTCGTTGGCATTGCCATCTTAGTACTTGTGACCCTATACATTCATCCGCGCTTGAAAAAAATTGCAGAAACTTCCTTTGAGGATGGCGCTAATAAACATTCAGTCTTAGTCGAAACCTTATCCGGGCTTGAGACTATTAAGATCCTCGGAGCCGGTGGCATTCTTCGGAAAAAATTTAGGTCGGTCTTAGCTCGCCAGGCAGTCCAAGGCGAAGAGTCCAAACGGCATACTTTTTTTGCCAGTAACCTAACTGCGGAGGTCCAGCAAGCGGTACAAATTATGGTGATCGCGGTGGGTGCACTCACCGTATCAATGGGATCTTATGGTTATGGCGCCATTATTGCCTGCTCCATT
>CAINBK010000336.1:0-2184 GCA_903846615.1 uncultured Bacteroidota bacterium | reverse complement strand
TTGCCCGTGGGTTTTCCTATATCCTCACTTGCATAATCAAACAAGTCGTCCTTGATTTGAATAGCCATCCCAGTAAGCTCTCCAAATTTTCGCAGCCTGTTGGTGAATTCTTCATTTTGACTGGTGGCCCAAGCCCCAGCGGCACAAGCCGATGCTAGTAAAGAAGCCGTTTTGTTTCGTATGATTTCGTAATAAACATCCTCTTGTAAATTGAGGTTACGTGCTTTTTCCAATTGTAAGAGTTCGCCCTCGCTGATTTTTTTCACGGCCTCCGAGAGAATGTGCAATAATTTATAATCCTGATGGTCCAATGTTAGTAATAACCCTTTTGCCAGCAAGTAGTCTCCTATTAGTACACTTGCTTTGGTTTTCCATAGCGCATAGGTTGAAAAAAATCCCCTGCGCTCGCTAGAGTCATCAACTACATCGTCATGTACCAGTGTTGCGGTGTGTAGAATTTCTACTAAAGAGGCTGCTCGGTAAGCGGAGTCATTGATGGATCCGCAGAGTTTTGCGGAGAGTAATACAAAAAGAGGTCTTAGCTGTTTGCCTTTACGCTTAACGATATAGCGCATGATTCGATCAAGCAAGGGCGCCTGACTTTGTACAGCTTCCCTAAACTTCGACTCAAAAATTTCTAGTTCTTCCCGTACCAGGTGGGTGGGTAAGTTCATGCAGGTGGCAAAAATAAGTGGTTAATGGGTGGCAAAAATATTTGGCAAAAGGTTATTAAACTTTTGTTAAGTGGTTGAAAAATAATGGGAAATGAAGGAGTTACGCGGAAGAAAATTTTTGAATATTCACAATTTTGGCCTACTTTTGTGCATAATTATAAACCTTAACGCTCTAATATGAGACTAATTGCATACATGCTGACTGTTTTGATCAGCTTTTCTGCTACTTCTGCTTTTTCGCAAAAGTTGTCAGGAACCTATGACATCAAGGACTCTACGTTGATTCCATCGAAAAGAATGCCACAGCATACAGAATTCCTTAATGGAACTTACAACTATCCTGCTAAACCTAGAAGCCAATGGGAAGTGGGCGTAAAAGCTGGCGCATTTCAAGTTAGTGGTGATATTCCTGCTCAGTTCATGTCTCCCGGTTTTGGTTTCCATGTAAGAAAGTCTTTGGGATATTCACTTTCGATCAGAGGGGAGTATATGTACGGAATAGGCAAAGGGTTTGATTATCGTAGTGCATTCAATTATGCCCGTAATCCTGCATGGGGTTCAAATATTGCTAGCCCTGCGCAGCGGTACACCGCCCCCCGTGCAATTGTTGGTGCCAACAACGTTGTGACAATTGTTTCCTCAACAAGCGGCCTGCCAGTTTCTTCTTTTGATAAGGTTTACTACAATTATAAGATCAAAACGCAAGAAGCCACATTGCAAGCATTGTTTACAATTAATAATATTCAGTTCCACAAGTCAAATACATCACTCAACATATATGCCATTGGAGGTATTGGTGCTGCCATTTACGAAACAAGGGTAAATGCTTTAAATGGAGATGTTAAGTACAATTTCAACACACTTACTGATCCTACTTACAAGGACAGGAAAGATTTTATTAAGAATTTAAAAAATAATGTTCTTGATGGAACTTTTGAGACTCTTGCTGAGAAAAACAATTCAGCAAACACCAATGGTTCTACTATGAGACCTCTTGGTACTTTTGGAATTGGATTTGCTTACAAGCTCAATAACAGAATTAATATTGCTTTTGAAGATCGTTGGTCTATCACCAGAGATGATTTATTGGATGGCCAAAGATGGCAAGCTTTCCCTTATGGTGATGCTGCTCAAACCAGAGACTTTGATACGTATAGTTTTATGTCACTTGGTTTGAATATCAACCTTGGCAAAAATGCTGTTCAACCTTTATATTGGTTGAATCCCCTGGATTATGCTTATGCAGAATTGCGTAATCCTCGTTTGATGAACATACCTAAGCCTGTGTTGTTGGATACCGATGGTGATGGCGTAACTGATCAATTTGATCGTGAGCAAACTCCTGCTGGTTGCCCTGTAGATACACATGGTGTTAGCTTGGATACGGACGGTGACGGTGTTCCTGATTGTAAGGATAAAGAGTTGATTACTCCAACTCGTTGCCAGCCTGTAGATGTTGATGGTGTTGGTAATTGTAAATGTCCTGATGATTGTAAGGTAGCTGTTGCAC